>JASHQV010000234.1 GCA_030038955.1 Solirubrobacteraceae bacterium | reverse complement strand
CGTGATGCCAAGGCCCTTGGTCTGTCGAGATCATCGCAGCGAACAAGACGGCCTCGACCGCACAGGACAGAGATTGGTCCAAATCACGACCACCACGGCATCCGGGAGCGGGGCCCGAGGCTTCCGTCTCGAGCGAGCACCCCTCCGCGACGAGAGAAGTGTCGCGATCAGCTATCCAAGAGGTGATGAGTCGCTCGACTTAGGTCAATCTTGGCACGTGGGATCCGTCCGAGGATCGTCAGCTGCGGGCCTCGTCCGGTTGGTAGAGCTCGTCCTTCTGTCGGTCGTCACCGCGAAGGAGAGGGCGCATCGACTAGACGGTCCTGTCGCGTTACTCCCCGTCGCGAGACGGGCATCCAAGCCCGTCTCGCGACGGAGAGTCTTTGCTGCCCAGGATCGATCGACCACACCCCTCGAACATGCATATTCCTACAGGCAGGAAACCCAACTGGAAGCGCAGGCTTCCATAACGCTTCCATCGGCTCCGTTCCGGTCCAACCTCAGCGCTAGCGGTAGCGATAAAACCGCCCGTTAGCAGGTACTTCTTCAGTGGAGGCAGCCGGGCTCGAACCGGCGACCTCCTGCTTGCAAAACGTGCCCCCTCAGCGACCAGAGCTGCACGCACCCCTGCCGGGGGTGGGGGGTGTGGGAAGTTTTGGTCGCGCCTGCCGGGGCCACCCTTGGCCGCGGGGATCTCTGGCGGCTGCTTGGCGTCAGGCGATCTCGTCGAGCCGCGCGACGATCTCGTCCGCGTAGCGGATGTACGGCCCGTAGTCGAAGATCGCATCGAGATCCAGGCCGGCAACGGCGCCACCCGCCTCCGCCACCGTGTCACCCGTCTCCCTTGCGTCGCCACCAGTCTCTCCCTCCACGGCCAGAAGCTCGCGTAGGTGCACCCGCGTATCCAGCGCCCGCTGCGCCAGCCGCTGAACGATCCGGTAGGCATCGTCCCGTCCCAGCCCGCGCTCGACCAGCGCCAGCAGCATCCGCTGGGAGAACAGCGCGCCGTAGGTGAGCTCGAGGTTCGCTCGCATCCGCTCGGCGTCGACAAACATCCCGCGCACGAGCCCGAGCACGCGCCGCTGCATGTGATCGAGCAGCGTGGTGGAGTCCGGCAGGATGATCCGCTCGACGCTCGAGTGCGAGATGTCCCGCTCATGCCACAGGGCGACGTCCTCGAGGGCGGCGATCGCATTGCCGCGGAGCACGCGCGCCAAACCGGCGACCTGCTCGGCCTTGATCGGATTGCGCTTGTGGGGCATCGCGCTCGAGCCCTTCTGACCCTCGCTGAACGGCTCGCGCAGCTCGCTCACCTCCGTACGCGCCAGGTGGCGCAGCTCGACGGCGAACCGCTCGAGCCCCGCCCCGGCCAGTGCGATCGCCTGCAGCAGCTCAGCGTGCCGGTCGCGGGGAACCACCTGAGTCGAGATCGGCTCGGCCGCCAGCCCCAGGCGCGCGAGCACGCGCGCCTCGAACTCCGGCGAGCTCGTCGAGTAGGTGCCGACCGCCCCCGAGATCGCGCCCACGGAGATCTGCGCGAACGCGCGCTCGAGCCGCTCGACGTTGCGGTGCGCCTCGAACGCGAACCCGGCCAGCTTGATCCCGAACGTGGTCGGCTCGGCGTGGATCCCGTGGGTGCGGCCGGCACACAGCGTGTGCACATGCTCGCGCGCGCGTTCGGCCAGCGCCCGCACCAGCTCTCGGGCGTCGGGCAGCAGCAGCTCGCCGACCCGGCGCAGCTGCAGCGCCAGCCCCGTGTCGAGCACGTCGCTGGAGGTCAGCCCGTAGTGGATCCAGCGACCGCCCGGGCCAGCCGAGGCAGCCAGCACGTCGACGAACGCGGCGACATCGTGCTCGGTCGTGCGCTCCCGCTCGGCGATCGCCGCGACCGTGAAGGTCGCCTTGCGGATCGCATCCAGGTCGTCTGGCGTAGGGCCCTCCATCTCCTCGCAGGCGGCCACCTCCACCTCGCGCATCGCCTCGAAGCGGGCATGGTCGGACCAGATCTCGCGCAGCTCCGCGCGCGTGTAGCGATCGATCACGAGCGCCTCGCAATCACACTCGCGCCAATCAATCCGCGCGCGCCCACTGCCCTAATTGCTCAGGCGCCGAGAATGCGGGCGGCCAGCACGGCCGCGTTGCGGGCGTTGTCGACGCCGACACAGGCGACCGGGACGCCCGGCGGCATCTGCACGATCGAGAGCAGCGCGTCGAGGCCGCCGGCGACCGACGTGCGGCTGGTCAGCGGCACGCCGATCACGGGCAGGTCGGTGTGCGCGGCGACGACGCCGGGCAGCGCCGCCGACAGGCCGGCGCCGGCGATGATCACGCGCAGCCCGCGCATGCGCGCGTTGGTCGCGTAGTCGGCGACCTTGTCGGGCTCGCGATGGGCCGACATCACCCGCACCTCGCAGCGGATGCCGCGGTCGGTCAGCTCCTTCTCGGCGCTCTGCATCGCCCCGAGGTCGCTCTTGGAGCCCATCACGATGCCGACCTTGGGAGCGTCCACGTCGAGCTCCTCGAACGCGGTGGCCGGCTCGGCCACGGCCTCGTGCGAGCGTCGCGGCTCGGCTTCGGCGCCCATCACGCGACCACTCTGGCGACTCTCACAGCACCACCTCGGCAGCGATATCTCCGCGCATCTGGCGACCTCGGAACTCGATCATCTCCGCGGCAGCATAAGCGGTGGCCCGGGCGGCAGCGGCGTCGTCGCCAAGCGCGGTCACGCCAAGCACCCTGCCGCCGGCCGTGACCAGCTCCCCGGAGGGCGAGCGCGCCGTCCCCGCATGGGTCACGAACACATCCCCGCCAACCCGCTCGAGACCGGCGATCGGATCGCCCGAGGATGACGACTCCGGGTAGCCCGCGCTGGCCAGCACGACGGTCACCGCGGTGCGCGGATCCCACGCCAGCTCCACGCCCTCGAGCCCCCCCGGCTCGCAGGCGGCGACGAACAGCTCGAGCAGGTCGCTGCGCAACCGCGGCAGCAGCGCCTGCGTCTCGGGGTCGCCGAAGCGCACGTTGAACTCCAGCACCTTGGGGCCGCCGGCGGTGATCATCAGCCCCGCGTACAGCACCCCGTGGAACTCGATCCCCCGGCGCCCCAGCTCGTCCAGCACCGGCTGGTGCACGCTCGCGCACAGCTCGACCGCCCGCTCGGGGCCGATCGCGGGCACGGGCGAGTAGGAGCCCATCCCGCCTGTGTTCGGCCCGCGGTTGCCGTCGTAGATCCGCTTGTAGTCCTGGGCTGAGGCGAGCGGCAGCGCGCGAACTCCGTCACACAGCGCCAGCAGCGACAGCTCGTAGCCGTCCAGGTACTCCTCCACCACCACCTCGGTCGTGCCGAAGCGCCGCTTCACCAGCAGCTCGTGCAGCGCGCGCCGCGCCGACGCCTCGTCTTCGGCGATGATCACGCCCTTGCCGGCGGCGAGCCCGTCGGCCTTGATCACGGTTGGGTAGCGATCCACCGCGGCCAGGCCCGCCTCCACGTCGCGCACGCTCTGATACGCCGCCGTCGGCACGCCGGCGGCCACCATCACCTCCTTGCAGAACGCCTTCGAGCCCTCGAGCCGGGCACCCGCCGCGGTCGGGCCGAAGCAGCTGACCGAGACCTCGGCGAGCGCGTCCGCGAGACCCGCGACGAGCGGCGCCTCGGGGCCGACCACGACCAGGTCGACGTGCTCGCAGGCGGCAGCCGCCGCCAGCGCCGCAGGATCTTCACCGCGCAGCTCCAGCACGCGCGCGTCGGCGGCGATCCCGGCGTTGCCCGGCGCGCACAGCAGCTCCGGCGCCTGCGGCGAGCGCCCGAGAGCGTCGATGATCGCGTGCTCGCGCCCGCCCGCGCCGACGACGAGCACTCGGGGCGTGCTCAACCGCGCCCCCGCATCCCCGACGAATGGCGCACCTCTCTACAGCGATCCGATGAAGTCGTCGATCGGGATCGCGCTGAGCGTCTCGTAGCGGCCGGTCCCGCGCGAGCCGAGCTCGAGCGACACGCGCGCGATCGTCTTCTCGTCGGGCGCCTCGATCACGTTGACGAAGTCGAACTGGCCGAGCGTCGCCCACTGCGCCTTGACGGTGGCGCCGAGCTGCTCGACCTCGCGGTTGACCTCGCGGATCCGCGTCGGGTTGTTCTTGATCGTCTGCACGCCCTCGGGGGTGAGCGTCGTGAGCATGATGTAGGTAGGCAAGCCGGGCTCCTCTCGAGTTCCTGGTCAACGCACTTGTATCACGGCTCCGTCGCCTCGCGACCACGGCGCCGCGCGACCCGGGCCGGGCCGGGAGATGAGCTCGCGGCCAGGGCTGGCCTGGGTGGCCGCCCTGGCCGGCGGGGCAGCCCCCAAGGGCCGCCCCGCCGGTGCCCACCTGTGCCTATGCCGCGGCCGCCGCGACGGCGCGTTCGAGCACGATCTCGCCGTCGCGCGCCTCGACCTCGACCGCGTCGCCGTCGGCGAACCTGCCCTCCAGGATCGCCAGCGCGAGCGGGTCGACGAGCCGCTTCTGGATCACGCGCTTGAGCGGGCGGGCGCCGTACGTGGGGTCGTAGCCGAGGTTGCCCAACAGCGTGCGGGCGTCGTCCGAGAGCCGCAGCTCGATCCCGCGCTCCGCCGCGCGGTCGACCACCCGCGCCACCTGCAGCTCGACGATCTCACCGAGCTGATCGCGCGTCAGCGGCGCGAACTCGACGATGTCGTCGAGCCGGTTGACGAACTCCGGCTTGAAGCTCGCCTCGACGCCGGCCCGGCCGCCAGGCAAATTCGAGGTCATGATCAGGACCGTGTTCTTGAACGACACGGTGCGACCCTGGCCGTCGGTCAGGCGGCCGTCGTCCATCACCTGCAGCAGCGTGTTGAACACGTCCGGGTGGGCCTTCTCGACCTCGTCGAGCAGCACGACCGCGTAAGGACGGCGGCGGACCGCCTCGGTCAGCTGGCCGCCCTCGTCGTAGCCGACGTAGCCCGGGGGCGCGCCGACCAGCCGCGAGACCGAGTGCTTCTCCATGTACTCGGACATGTCGATCCGGACCATCGCCTCCTGGGTGTCGAACATGAACTCGGCGAGCGCGCGCGCCAGCTCGGTCTTGCCGACGCCGGTCGGGCCGAGGAACAGGAACGTGCCGATCGGGCGATCGGGATCCTGCAGGCCAGCGCGCGAGCGGCGCAGCGCCGAGGCGACCGCACTGACCGCCTCGTCCTGCCCGACGACACGCTGATGAAGGCGGTCCTCCATGTGCACGAGCTTCTCGATCTCGCCCTCCAGCAGGCGACTGACCGGCACGCCGGTCCACTTCGAGACGATCTCGGCGACGTCGTCGGCGTCGACCACATCCTTCAGGAAGCGCGCCTCGCCGGGACCTTCGCCGGCCGACGCCTGGGCGGTCTCGGCTTCGTTCAGCTGCTTCTGGAGCTCGGGGATCGTGCCGTACTGGAGCTCGGCGGCGCGGCCCAGGTCTGACTCGCGCTGGGCGCGCTCGAGCTCGGTGCGAGCCTGCTCGAGCTGCTCCTGGATGTCGGCGACCGCGTGCACGGAGTCCTTCTCAGCAGCCCACTCGGCGTGCATCCCGGCGGACCGCTCGCGCTCCTCGGCGAGCGCACGCTCGAGCTGCTCGCGGCGGGTGACGGTGCCGGGATCGTCGTCGTCGCCGAGCGACTGCAGCTCGATCTCCAGCTGCATGATGTGGCGGTCGACCTCGTCGATCTCGGTCGGCTTCGAGTCGATCTCCATGCGGATCCGCGAGGCGGCCTCGTCGACCAGGTCGATCGCCTTGTCGGGCAGGAAGCGGTCGGCGATGTAGCGGTGGCTGAGCGTCGCCGCGGCGACCAGCGCCGAGTCCTGGATGCGAACCTTGTGGTGGACCTGGTAGCGCTCTTTCAGCCCGCGCAGGATCGCGATCGTGTCCTCGACGCTGGGCTCGTCGACCAGCACCGTCTGGAAGCGGCGCTCGAGCGCCGCGTCTTTCTCGATGTGACGGCGGTACTCATCCAGGGTGGTCGCGCCGATGCAGTGGAGCTCGCCGCGGGCGAGCATGGGCTTGAGCATGTTGCCCGCGTCCATCGCGCCCTCGGCCGCGCCGGCGCCGACGACGATGTGCAGCTCGTCGATGAACAGCAGGATCCGGCCCGCCGCGTTCTTGACCTCCTCGAGCACGGCCTTGAGCCGCTCCTCGAACTCGCCACGGTACTTGGCGCCGGCGACGAGCGCCCCCATGTCAAGCGCGAAGATCGTCTTGTCGCGGAGACCTTCGGGGACGTCGCCGCGCACGATCCGCTGGGCCAGGCCCTCGACGATCGCGGTCTTGCCCACGCCGGGGTC
>JASHQV010000023.1 GCA_030038955.1 Solirubrobacteraceae bacterium | reverse complement strand
CGCCGAGGTCCTGCGCAGCGTCGCGATCCTCCGCTACTTCGCCGGCGAGCTGCTGCAGCCGGTCGGCGAGACGTACGCCAGCGCCGATCCCTCGACGATGCTGCTGACCGTCGAGCAGCCGCTCGGCGTCGTCTGCGCGATCACGCCGTGGAACTTCCCGTTCGCGATCCCCACCTGGAAGCTCGCGCCGGCGCTCGCGTTCGGCAACGGCGTCGTGTTCAAGCCGGCCGAGGCCGCCTCGGGCAGCGCCGTCGTGCTGACCGAGTCGCTCGTCGCCGGCGGCCTCCCGGACGGCGTGCTGAACCTGCTGACCGGCAGCGGCGGCCGCCTGTCGGCGGCGCTGACCGGCGATCCGCGGCTGAGCGCGCTGACGTTCACTGGCTCGGGCGCAGTCGGCACCGCGCTGCGCCAGGCGGTCGCCGACCGCAATGTCAAGGTGCAGCTCGAGCTCGGCGGCAAGAACCCCGCGATCGTGCTCGCCGACGCCGATCTCGCGGACGCGGCGGTGCAGGTCACGCGCGGCGCGATGCTGGCGACCGGGCAGCGCTGCACCGCCACCAGCCGCGTGTTCGTCGAGCGCGCGATCGCCGCGGAGTTCGAGCAGCTGCTGCGCCGGGAGATCGCCGCGCTGGTCGTCGGCGACCCGTTCGACGAGGCCACCGACCTCGGTCCGCTCGCGTTCGGCGAGCAGCGCGAGACCGTCGACGGGTACCTGGCGCTGGCCGAGCGCGAGCACGCCGGCGCGTTCACCGCCGCCGGCGAGATCGCGCGCGAGCACACCTGCTTCGTCGCGCCGACGCTGCTGACCGGCGTCGACTCCGGCAGCCGTCTGATGCGCGAGGAGATCTTCGGCCCGGTGCTGGTGCTGCAGCTGGTCGACGACTTCGATGCCGCCCTGACGGCTGCCAACGACACCGAGTTCGGGCTCTCCTCGGCCGTGTTCACGCGTGACATCGGCAAGGCGATGCGGTTCATCCGCGCCACCGAGTCGGGCGTCGTCCACGTCAACCGCGAGACCGCCGGGGTCGAGCCACACGTGCCGTTCGGCGGCATCAAGGGCTCGAGCAGCATGAGCCGCGAGCAGGGCAAGGCCGCCCGCCAGTTCTTCACGACCACCAAGACCGTCTACATCCGCGCCACGGGCGTGCGTTGACGCGCGACTTGCTGGCGCACGCCGAACGCAAGCACCTCAAGCTCGAGTTCGACCAGATCGCGAGCCTGCGGCGACGGTCGTGGGCCTTTCGGTGTTGCTCCTGCACGCCTCGACAACGTCCGCGGGCGCGCCCGCTGCCGGCCGGGATCGCAACTAGAATGCCGAATAGGTCATCTAGGAGACTAGGGGACATGAGCACAGAGCCGAGAGCACTGGCGAGGACCTTGCGGGAGCGATCGGTGCTCGCCGCGCCGCTGTTCGCCGGCCCCGGCGCGGCGCGCCGGAGCGGTCGGCGTTACGGGACTCGACGGCCGGGCCTAAGTGGGTCGGCTGGGACTTGCGCAGGCCGGATGTGCTAGGCGCGTGGCGAGTGGCTGTCGTGCTGCCCGCCTACAACGCGGGTCCAACGCTGCGGAGCACGGTGCGGGAGATCGACCGGAGCGTCGTCGACTCGATCCTGCTTGTCGATGACGCGAGCCTTGATGACACGCTGGCGGTGGCCCGGTCGCTGGGGCTGCGCTGCGTACGGCACGAGTGAAACCTCGGATACGGCGGCAACCAGAAGACGTGCTACCGCGTCGCGCTCGAGGAAGGCGCCGACATCATCGTGATGGTGCACCCCGACTACCAATACAGTCCCCGGTTGGTGCTGCCGATGGCGGCGATGATCGCCAGTGACCACTACGACGTCGTGCTCGGCTCACGCATCCTGGCACAGAACGCGGTCGCCGCCGGAATGCCGCGCTACAAGTATGTGGCGAACCGTGCCTTGACGTTCGCTGAGAACATGCTGATGCGCCAGAAGCTCTCCGAGTACCACACGGGCCTGCGCGCTTACTCCGCCGAGGTGCTGCGTTGCGTTCCCTTCGACCGAAACTCTGACGACTTCGTGTTCGACAATCAGATCCTCGCGCAGGTGGCGGCGGTCGGGGCGCGCATCGGAGAGCTGTCCTGCCCGACCCGCTACGCGGAGGACTCGTCGTCGATCTCGTTCGCTCGCAGCGTCCGCTATGGGTTTGGTGTGCTCGCCACCGCTGCCCAGTATCGGCTGCATCAAACCGGGCTGGCGCATCCGGCATTCCTCGATTGCAGTGACAAACCTATGTTCATCCCGCCCTCGCGGCCTGCGGCCCGACGCGATGTCGCCGCCGCCGGGTCGGCGTGACGGTCCTCACTCCCAACGACCCAGCGGTCGCCCCGACGACGGCCCAGGATCACGCTGCCGGCCGGTGGCGGATCGTCGAGGTGGGCCTCCTGCTCGCGGCACCGGCACTGGCGTTCCTACTGCTGCGTCTGCGGGCGATGTCCGCCCCGATGCTGCCGGACCCCGCGATGACCAGCGTCTACTTGTGGGACCCGGGCGATCTCGCCCGCCGTTACGCGCAGTCGGCGCTGCCGGCGCAGGTGCTCAACTACATCGGGCCACCGGCCGCCTACTTTCGCTGGGGAACCCGCCCAGGGTTCCTCGTGCCCGGCCGGCTGGCATATCTGGCGTTCGGAACCGTCCCTGGCTTCCTCGCCTTCCGCTACGTCCTGGCGCTGATCGCGACCGTTCCCGCTTACGTGCTGGGCAAGCGGTGCTACGGCGTGGGTGTCGGTGCCTTGGCCGTCTGCCTAGTGCTGGCGTCCCCCGTCGTGGTCACGGCATGGGGCACTGACTTCCCGGATTCGGCGGCAGTCTCCTACATCCTCGGGGGCTTGGCGTGCCTCGTCATGCCCACCCAGCTGGGCCCAGCGAGGCGCCGCTGGCAGCTTGCAGCTGCCGTGCTGCTGACGGCCGCAGTCTGGTCCCTGGCCACGACCGCCGTGCTGGTCGCCGTCGCCGTTGTCGTGGTCGCGCTGCGGACAGCTGTCCGTCGAGGCTTGGTCGCGATGCTTGCCGAGCTTCTCTGGCTGGGGATCGGCGCCGTGGCGACCACCATCGCTCTGGGCGTTGGCTCCTGGCTGCTGCTCGGGCGGTTCGACTACGTGGTCCCGACGATCCAGGCTGTGCTGTTTCTTTCCACGCCCGCCCAGACGGCGCTGTGGCACTCGACGAACTGGCGGTGGGCGCTGGGTGATGCCTACCTCCTCGTGTTGCCGGCCACCTGCCTGGCCTGGGCAGCGCTGGCGCTGCGCCGCCGGATCCCGTCGCCCGCGGTCGCGATCGGCATCGTCGCCACGCTCCAGCTGGCGGTCGCCGCCGTCGGCCAGTTCGGGGGCAGCCTCCAGCTGCTGGAGGAGCACTACCTTTCCTCACCGCTCTGGGCGGCATCGCTGCTCGCCCTCACGGTCGTGATCGCCGAGCTGACCCGCTCGTTGACCCAGCATCCCGTGGCACGGTGGCTCCCCGCGGCTCTGGTGATCGCTGTTGCCCTGGTGTCCGAGGCCGCTCCTCCCGTTCCCGCGCTTGGCTGGCTCCCCTGGGGCGCCGCCCTGGCCGCCTTCGTGGTCGCCGTCGCGGCCATGATCGCCGTGCTCCCGCGCCGACTTCCGGCAGCAGGGACGGTCGCTACCGTCGCCATCCTCAGCGTGATCATGGTGCTCACAGTCGCCCCGAAGCCGTCGTCAGCCCAGCTGCGCGGCACCGTGTACGACCCTCCAACCGGCTACCAGGGAGCGCTTGGAGGGTCGTGGCAGACTGCGGCCGACGATTACCGCCTCGAAGAGGCTGTGCGTCGCGTGGTGCCCAACGCGACCTACCAGGGCGAGCAGCTGGTCGACTGCCTTAGCGACTACGGCTCCTTCGGCACGCAGCTCGTCTCCCTGTTCCACGCCAGCATCAACTATCTGCCCTATCCTTGCCTCACCCTGGGCGCCGTCGCTCGTGCCGCGATCCGCTCACGAAACGTGGCCCAGCTGGTGGCCATGACTACGGACGGGCGGCTCGACGTGCCCGTGGTCATGCGACGTCTGGCCCGTCTGCATCCACGCCTCCTGCGCTTCGCGAGCCTTCGCTCGGGCACCGAGTCGGTCCAGCTGGCGGTGATCGACTTCCCGGCCGCAGACGGGCCGCAATATCACCCCTGACCCTTACGCGGGTTCGACTCCCATCGGGTTGCGGTGAGCGTGAGTGCCGCGTACCTCATCGTGAAGCTGCCTCCCGCCTTGTCGATCGCGGCGCCGATCCCGGACAGGAGCCCCTTCAGCGTGGCCTGGGGAAATTCGCTGTGGCCACCGAAGGTTGGCAGCTGCTCCAGCCATTCGTCCTTGCTGTAGGAGCGCTCCCAGTCGATCCGCCACCGCTCGGGCTCGCGGAACTCGCCGGTCGCCTCGATCCCGGCGGCTGCGGCGTCGAGCAGGCGGCCGTAGGCCGCCACGGGGTCGCGCGGAGTGCCGGCGAACGGCGTCCCTGGCAGCACGCGCCGGTACACGTCAGCGAACGCCCCGGCCAGCTCGGATGGAGGTTGCTGGACGTTCCAGAACAGCGCGAGTCGCCCGCCGCGTCGCAACAGCGCGGCGGCTTTGGCTGCGCCGGCGATCGGGTCGACCCAGTGCCAGGTCATCCCGGCGATGATCGCGTCGAACGTCCGACCGCCAGGGTTCCAGTGCTCGAACCTCGCGACCGCGACATCGAAGCCGCGCCCGCGGGCGAACTCGGCCATGCGAGCGTCGACGTCGACGCCGAGCACCCGGCACCCGGCCGCCCGGAACGGCTCAGCGGAGACGCCGGTGCCGATCCCAACGTCGAGCACGTCAGGACCAGGGCTTGCGGCGATGATCCGGTCGACCAGCGCCTGCGGATAGCGCGGCCTGGTTCGGTCATACAGCTCCGGGTCGGCACCGAACGACTCCGCGACGTGCCTGGCCTTGTGCGGCTCGCGCGTCAGCGGATTGGACGACGACGGTAAAGTGGGCATATGCCCACTTTAATGGGCATATGCCCACTCGTCAAACGCCAGCCCGCGGGAAGAGATCGTGATGCCAACCGGAGTGCCGATGCCAGACGTGCGCGAACAGCTCTTCGGCGCGGCACGGCGCGTGCTGCTGCGCGATGGCGCCGACGCACTGACGAGTCGCGCTGTCACCACTGAGGCGGGGGTCGCCAAGGGCATCCTTCACCGGCACTTCCCGGACTTCGGCACGTTCCTCGCCTCGCTCGTGCTCACCCGCCTCGACCTGCTGGACGCACGCTCCACCGAGCTGCGTGCCGCGGCAGGAACCGGCACCGTTGAGGACAACCTCGCCGGCGCCCTGATCGCCGTCCTCGACGTGGACGCGCTCGCGCTCGTCAGCCTCATCCTCTCACGTCGGGAGCTGCTCGCCCGCTTGCGTCTGACCACCCCGACCGGGATTCCATTGCTCGCCGAGACGACGAAGATGCTCGCCACCTACCTCACCGCCGAGCGCGGCCTCGGCCGGATCGCGCTTGACACAGATGTCGAGCGCCTCGCGCTGATCCTCGTCGGCGCCACACAGCTGCTGTATGCCGACGGCGAAGGCGCCGCGCAGGATGCCGGCGAGATCCGCAAGCTGGTAAGCACGGCGATTGCCAGCGTCGTAGGAGAACCGAAGCTGGAGTCGTCGCGAGGCAGCGCGCGGTAGCTACCGCCCGAGCACCCGCTCGAGCTCGGCGTTGGCGAACCGGCCTTCGGGGTCGAGCCGCGCCCGCACCGCCTGGAAGCGGTCCCACTCGGGGTATCGCGGCCGCAGCGTCGCGGCGCTCTGGAAGTGCCGCTTGCCCCAATGCGGCCGGCCGTCGAAGCCGTCCATGATCTCCTCGACGAGGCGGAAGTACGGCTCGAACTCCATCCCGTCGAAGGTGTGCACGGCGATGTAGCAGGTGTCGCGCCCGGCCGCGGGCGACAGCAGCGCGTCATCAGCCGCGACGAACCGCACCTCGATCGGAAACGAGATCGGCAGCCGCCGCGAGTGGATCGCCTCGCGAATCGCGCGCACCGCATCGGCGCAGGCCGTAATCGGGATCGCGTACTCCATCTCGGTGAAGCGCACGAGCCTGCGCGAGCAGAAGATCTCGTGTGAGGCGCCCACCCGCCGGCTCGAGCCGGCCAGCCGGGTGACGGTGCGGTTGAGCCGCGGGATCAGCGCCGGGTAGCGGCGCCCCAGCAGCGAGAGCGCATGCAGGCCGTGGTTGACCAGGAGGATGTCCTCGAGGTAGCGGCGTGGCGCCGACCGCCGCGTGGGCGCCTCGTCGGTGCGGTCGTTGCGCCGCAGCAGCGCGTCGCGGGAGTACGGGAACCAGTACAGCTCGAAGTGGTCGTGGCTCGCGACCAGCTGCTGCACCTGCGCAAGCGTCCGCTCCAGCGGCGCCGGACCGTCGACGCCGCGCAGCCGGAAGGCGGGGACCGCTTGCAGCGTCAGCGCGGTGACGACGCCGAGCGCGCCGAGGCTGACCCGCGCCGCCCGCCAGCCGTCGGGATCGGTGGCCTCGTCGAGCGTGACCAGCGTCCCGTCCGCTCGCATCAGCTCGACCGACCTGATCGGAGCAGACAGGTTCCGCAGCCGTGCGCCGGTGCCGTGGGTGCCGGTGGCGGTGGCGCCGGCGAGCGTCTGCACGTCGATGTCGCCCAGGTTCTCCAGCGCCAGGCCGTGGCGCGCCAGTGTCAGGTTGAGGTCGTGCAGGGCGATCCCCGCCTGCACGCGGACGAGCCCTGTCGAGCGGTCGAGCTCGAGCACCCGGTTCATGCGCTCGAGTGAGATCAGCGTCCCGTCGGTCGGGACGAGCGCGGTGAACGAGTGGCCCGAGCCGGCGACGCGCACCCGGTGACCGCCGCTGGCGGCGCGCTCGAGCGCGGACCGCAGCTCCGTGGTCGTGGCGGGGCGCTCGAACGCCGCCGGGGCACAGCGCTGGCGGCCGTCCCAATTGGTCCAAGCCGGTGGCTGTGGTGACGCGCTCACTGTAGGCATGTTCTAATAAACCGCGATGCCGACCGTCCTCGAGGGGACACCCGGAACGACCGTTTCGCGGTCCGATTACGAACGCCTCGAACGGGCCTGCGCTGAGCTCGAGCCGCCGTTCGCGTGCGTCGACCTCGACGCCTTCGATGCCAACCGGGCCGAGCTGGCTCAGCGCGCGGCCGGCACGACGATCCGCGTTGCCAGCAAGTCGATCCGCTGCCGGTCGCTGCTGGCGCGGGCGCTCGCCCCGGACGCCGGTGGCTTCCGGGGGATCCTGGCGCTGACCGTGCGCGAGGCGCTGTGGCTTGGCGAGCACGGCCTCACCGAGATCGTCGTCGGCTATCCGAGCGTCGACCGTGCGGCGCTGGCCGAGCTGGTCCAGCGCTCGGCCAGCGCCGCACCCGGCGAGCGGATCGCGGTGATGGTCGACGCCGTCGCGCACCTGGAGCTGCTGGAGCGAGCCGGCGCTTGCGGCGCGGCCCAGGTGGACGTGTGCCTCGAGGCGGACGCGGGCTTGTGGCTGCTCGGCGGTCGGGTCCGCATCGGCCCGCGCCGCTCGCCGCTGCACGCGCCCGGACACGCGGCCGCGCTCGCTCGCGAGATCGTCCGCCGACCGGGGCTGCGCCTGGCCGGGATGATGGCCTACGAGGGTCAGATCGCCGGCGTCGGCGACCGCCCCGCCGGCCGGCCGCTCCGCGGCCTGGCGGTCCGCCGGATGCAGGCGATCTCGCGCCGGGAGCTGCGCTCCCGGCGCGAGGCGCTGGTCGCTGCGGTCGAGGCGGTGGCAGGCCCACTTCAGTTCGTCAACGCCGGCGGCACCGGCAGCATCGAGTCCTCCGCGGCAGAGCCCTGGGTGACCGAGGTGACCGCCGGCTCCGGCCTGTTCGGGCCGGCGCTATTCGACGACTACACGCGCTTCCGCCCGCGCCCCGCGGCGTTCTTCGCGCTCCCGATCGTCCGCCGGCCGGGTCGCCGGGTCGCGACCGCGCTGGGGGGCGGCTACGTGGCCTCCGGTCCCGCCGGTCGCGACCGCCTGCCTCGTCCATGGTGGCCATCCGGCCTGCGGCTCGACCGCCAGGAGGGCGCCGGCGAGACGCAGACGCCCGTCACGGGGGCGGTCGCCGATCGCCTCGCGATCGGCGACCGCGTTTGGATGCGCCACGCCAAGGCCGGCGAGCTGTGCGAGCGCTTCGAGCGGCTGTACCTGGTGGCGGGCGACCGGATCGTCGACGAGGTCCCGACCTACCGCGGCGAGGGTCAGTGCTTCCTGTGAGCTGGCGTTGAGCCGATGTCGGTGAGCGCCATCGGCCCCCGCGCGGCGGTCACGCGCGACAACTGGTCGGTGATCGCCGGCTACGCGCTGCTCGCCGCGGCCAACCAGCTGCTGTGGCTGACGTTCACGCCGGTGACGACGCCATCCGCCCACCACTACGGGGTCAGCGTCTCCGACATCGGCTGGCTGTCGGAGATCTTCCCGCTGCTGTACGTCGTGCTGGCCGTTCCGGCGGCGTCGATGCTGGACCGCTGGTTCCGCCCATCGCTGCTCGCGGGGGCGGCGCTGACGGCCACCGGAGGGCTGCTGCGGATCGCCGACGACACGTTCGCCTGGGCGCTGATCGGGCAGCTGCTGGTCGCGGTCGCGCAGCCGCTGATCCTGAACGCGGTCACGGGTCTCGCCAGCTCGTACCTGACGCCCGCTTCGCGGCCGGTCGGGATCGCGCTCGGCTCGGCCGGGATCTTCCTGGGGATGCTGTGCTCGCTGGCGCTCGGCTCGGCGCTGGGCGGCTCACGGCTGCACGCGCTGCTGATCGTCAACGCCGTCTACGCGCTGATCGCGGCAGTCGCGCTGGGGCTCGTGCTGACGCTCGCTGGCGAGCCGCAGATCAGCGGCGACGTGACCGGGCTGTTCGGGCTGAAGACCGTGTGGCGCGAGCCGCTGATCCGGCGGCTCGCCGGCGTCGCGTTCATCGGCTTTGGCTTCTTCGTGGCGCTGACGACGTGGCTGCAGGCGCTGCTGAAGCCCGCTCACATCGCCGCCTCCACCGCCGGCTGGGTGCTGGTCACGACCGTGCTGACCGGAGTTGTCGGGTCCGCGGTGCTGCCCCCGCCGATCATCAGGGCCCGGGCCGGCGTGCGCCTGTTCCGGATCGCCGGCGCCACCACGTGCGCGGCCTGCATCCTGTTCGCGGTGTGGAAGTCGGTGGCGGCGATCGGCATCGCCGCGGGCATCACCGGGTTCCTGCTGCTGGCGTGCCTGCCGGTGATCCTGGAGCTGGCCGAGCGCCGCGCAGGATCAGCCGGGACCAGCGCGACCGCGCTGATCTGGCTGGCCGGCAACGCCGGCGGGATCGTGATCGCGATCGTCATCCAGGTGGTCGTGCATCACCCGCTGGTCGCATTCCTGGTGATGGCAGCGATCGCCGCCTGTGCGATCCGAGTGGCGCCGCCGGAGACGCTCGTCGGCGGCGCCGGCAACGTTGGTGGGGTTGGGGAGGTCGGCGAGCTCGGCGGGCAGTCCGCGCCGTAGCGGGCCACCGACGAGGCCCGCGGGGGCGTGCCCCAAGCCGCCCCCGCGGAGGAGACCTTTCACCGAATCGTCACCGGATGTCCCGGCGCAGCCCCAACGATTGCGATCGATGAGCTACACAGAACTGCACTTTCACCTGTTGCCGGGGCTCGACGACGGCCCCGCGACGATCACCGACAGCATCGAGCTGGCCCGCGCCGCCGCCGACGACGGAACGGGGACGATCACGGCCACGCCCCACGTGATGGATCGGCTGGTCACCGACACGCGCTCGCTGTCGGGGCGCGTCGCCGAGCTGAACGCGGCGCTGCGATCGGCCGGCGTTCCAATCGACGTGCTGTGCGGCGGCGAGCTCGCCCACCCGATGGCGTTCCGGCTCTCTGACCGCGAGCTGGACGCGATCGCGCAGGGGCCGCGCGGCCACCGGTGGCTGTTGCTCGAGGCGCCGCTGAGAGGACTCGACGCGAGCTTCACGGCCGCGGCTCAGGAGCTGCGCGGGCGGGGATTCGGGATCGTGATCGCGCACCCGGAGCGCGCCGCCGCAGCCATTCCGGAGCAGTGGCCGCTGATCGCGTCCGAGGTGGCGGCCGGCTGCGGCGTACAGATCAACGTCTGGTCGCTGGCCGGCTACTACGGCGAGGCGGCTCGCACGTTCGCGATCCGGGCGATCCGGAGCTCGCCCGTCGCCGTCGTCTCCTCCGATGCCCACGGCGGCAAGCGACCGCCGTCGTTGCGGCTCGGACTGCGGCTGCTGCAGGGCCTGGGACTGTCGCGGCCGGAGTGGTTCACGGAAACGGCTCCGCGCACGCTGCTCGAACGGGGGCTGCCTGCGCCGGCCTCCGCGATCGCGGCGTGAGCGGCCTCGGCAGCATGAGCGGCAAGCCGGACCAGATCTAGGCCGGGTCCGTCTCGGCCGACTGCTCGAGCGTCGGCGCCTCGACGCGATCGCCGAACGCGGCCTGGCTGATGCCGAGCACGCGGTCGTACAGCCGCCGCACGAAGAACCAGTCGAGGTGGTGCTTGTCGCCCACCTGCAGCCGGACACGCACCTCCCCGTAGGCGAGGTGCACGCCGCGGAGCCTCAGCTTCTTCACCTCGGCGCGGGTGACCTGCTGATTGGCCAGCGGCCTGGCGAAGCGCCCGAGTGCATCGACTGCCGCCTGGCTGGTCAGCGGCTCGTGGTTGGGGTCAAGCAGCTCCGTGATGATGCTGGTGACGTCCCCGTAGTCCGCCTCGCCCCAGCGCTTCTTCGGCAGCTTGAACGGCGAGCCGGCAGCGCCCAGGACGAGGTTCGCGTACGAGGTGGCG
>JASHQV010000233.1 GCA_030038955.1 Solirubrobacteraceae bacterium | reverse complement strand
GACTGCGCTTTCCCAACTGGAGCTCGACGCTCGGCTGGCGTGCAAGCGGTGAGCGACGCGACACGATCGACGGTCGGCAGGTGCTCACGGTCTACTACGCAAACGCCGGGCGAACCGTGGCCTACTCGATCGTGTCGGGACCGGCGCTGGCGCGGCCCGCGGTCGCCGGCGGCGGCTCAGGGGCGTACTACGTGCAGGCGCTCCGGGTCGGATCGCGGCATGTCGTCACCTGGCGCGAGGCGGGCCACACGTGCCTGCTATCCGCCGCCGGCGTGCCCGCGCCCGTGCTCGTCACGCTCGCCGCTGCCGCCTGATCCCCCTCGGCCGCCGCCTGATTTGCCTCGGCCGCCGCCTGATTTGCCTCGGCCGCCGCCGGATACCTCGCCGGTCGTCGCGATTCCCTGGTCGCCGAGTGCCCGCGCGACACGCTGGCGGGCACGGTGCAGGCGGGTGGTGAGCGTCGCCTCGCGCACGCGCAGCGCGCGAGCCGCCTCGCGGTAGGAGAGGCCGACCACGTCGACCGCCACGAGTGCATCGCGGAAGCTGTCCGGCAGCGCCGCGATCGCTCCGTACACCGCGCGGGACTGCAGTTGATCCGCCGGGCTGATCGCCCGCGGATCCTCAGGAAGGTCCGATGCCTCGGGCAACGGCTCGGTCGCTGGCCGTCGCTGCGCGGTGCGCCACCCGCTGATGTACGTGTTGCGCAGCACCCGCAGGAGGTAGCCGAGGTCATCGTCGCCGTGCAGGAACCGCGGCCGGCGCAGGACTCGCTCGAACGTCTCCTGGACGAGATCCTCGGCGTTTTCGCGCGAGCCGCACAGCGCCAGCGCGGCGCGGTACAGGCGGTCGATGTGATCGCCCAACGAATCCGGGTCGAGCTCACGTTGCCCTCGCATGGCCTCGACCGCGCCCCGGCGACGGTCCGGGCGATCAGCCGGGCGGCGGCGTGGAGCCGACCACGAGCGGATCCGCGTCGGCGGCGGGCAGCACCTCCAGCTCGTGGCCCTCGGCTGCCATCTCCACCTGCCCGGCGCGACCGGTCATGCACTGCCAGCGGGTCGCCACCTCGTGGGCGATCTGGTCGAGCGCGCGATCGCTGTGCAGGGGGTCGTGGTGGAACATCAGGACCCGGTCGGGGCCGGTGCGGTGGGCGAACTCGAGTGCGTCCGAGATCGGGCAGTGGCCCCACCCCAGATGACCCGCGTACTCCGCGTCGGTGTACTGGCAGTCGTGGATCAGCAGCGAGGCGCGGTGGGCCAGATCGAACCCTGAGATCCACTCGTCGTCGGTCTCCTGGAGCGGGGCGCCGAGGCCAGGCTCGTGGTCGGGGATGTAAGCGAGCGTGGTGCCGGCGTCCTCGATCCGGTAGCCCAGCGTCGGCCCCCGGTGGTTGACGGCCATGGCGCGTATCCGGGCGGGGCCGACCTGCCACTCGAGCGCATCCGCTTCCCGGAAGCTGACCAGCGCTGGCAGCTCCCGCACCTCGACCGGGGCGAGCGGCGCGGAGATGTAGCGGGCGATCCGGTCGCGCAGCGACGCCTCGGGCGAGGGGGGACCCCAGATGCAGATCTCGGTGCCCGCGTGGAACAGCGGCTCGAAGAACATCAGTCCCTGGATGTGGTCCATGTGCAGGTGCGTGAGCAGGATGTGGATCGGCTGCTCCAGGTCGGGCACGATCCCGAGATCCCTGATGCCGGTGCCGGCGTCGAGGATCAGCTTGCTGCCGTCCGACAGCGTCAGCTCGACGCACGAGGTGTTGCCGCCGTAGCGCATCGTCTCGGCGCCGGGAGCCGGGATCGAGCCGCGGCATCCCCAGATCCTCAGCTTCACGAGCCCACCCCGTTGCGTGGCGCGCGCGCGGTCACCTCGTCGGGTGGCGCCGGGGCGGTCACGAGGTCACCTCGTCGAGTGGGCCGGCGCCGTCGTTCTCCTCGACCGGCCAGAAGATCACGATCGCCCCGGTCGCGCCCTCCGGACCGACGATCGGGATCGCGCTGGCGGCGACCTGTAGACGGGTGCCGCCGGCGCCCCGGACGACGAAGTGTCCGTGGTAGGGACGGTTGGAGCGCAGTGCGCCGGTCGCCGGGATCTCCTCGAACGGGATCGCCTCGCCCTCGCTGTCGAGCGGACCGAACGTGCTGGTCCAGTCGGCGGCGGCGAGCATGTCCTCGAAGCGCTTGCCCAGCATCGCGCCGGCGGCGTCGTTGTAGAACAGCAGCGTGCCGCCCTCGCCGACCAGCAGCGCCGGCGTCGAGATGCTGCACAGCAGGTTGCGCGCAAGGATCAGCTCGAGCGGGCGCTGGGCGCTCATAGCGCAACTCTAGTGCCCTCGCAGCGCTGAGTCGTGCCTGCAAAAGCTCGCCCTAGCGGCGGCGGGAACCGGCGTCAGCGGTTACCGTGTGTCGCGTGGCCGGCCAGAGGACCAAGCGAAGCCCGCGCAAGCCGCGGGGAGCACGAGCGGAGGCGACAAGGCCGGTGCCCCGGGCGGTCGCCTCACGCCGGCGTCAGGAGCGCGCCGAGCGGATCGCAGCCGAGCGGCGCTCGGAGGTCACCGCCGGCACCGCGCGGGGCACGGTGGGAGAACGCCCGCCGAGCCCGTTCGGTGGCCTGCCCGTATCCGAGCTGGCGATCCTTGTGGGCATCGTCGGGCTGGTCGTGGGACTGATCACCGACGGCGCCCCAGCGGCGATCGTGGGCGGCATCGTCTGTGGCCTTGGGGTCACCGAGGTGACCTGGCGCGAGCACTTCTCAGGGTTTCGCTCGCACGCGATCCTGCTGGCCGCGATCCCGGCGGTGATCGTCGAGGTGGCCTACGCGATGATCTTCGGCGTGCCGTCGGAACGGCTTCTGCTGCTGTTGCCGATCGTGGTGGTGTTCGTGCCCTGTCTGGTGCTGCTGCGCCACGTGTTCCGCACAGCCCGTCACGCGCGCGTCGCGAGGCCGCCGGCGCCGTAGACGTTCGTCGGGCCGCGCAGTCGGTCAGGCGCGCGTCGCGAGGCCGCCGGCGCCGTAGACGTTCGTCGGGCCGCGCA
>JASHQV010000232.1 GCA_030038955.1 Solirubrobacteraceae bacterium | reverse complement strand
ATGATCAGGATCCCGAGGTCGGGGCCCGCGAGCGCGTTGACGCCGTCGGCGACGGTCCGCAGCGCGTCGATGTCGAGGCCCGAGTCGGTCTCGTCGAGGACCGCCAGGCGCGGCTTCTGCAGCGCCAGCTGGAGCATCTCCATGCGCTTCTTCTCGCCGCCGGAGAAGCCGTCGTTGAGGTAGCGCCGGGAGAACTCCTCGGAGATCTTGGTGCGCTCCATCGCCTGCTGGACGGCCTCGCGGAACTCGCGCAGCGGCACGGGCTCCTCGCCGCGGGCTGCGCGGTGCGCGTTCATCACCGCGCGCAGATACTTGCTGACGGTCACGCCCGGCACGGCCACCGGATACTGGAAGGCGATGAACAGCCCCATCCGGGAGCGCTCGTCGGGGGCCAGCTCGGTGATGTCGGTGCCGTCCCAGATGACCTGACCTTCGGTCACCTCGAGCGCCGGGTGGCCCATGATCGCACTCGCCAGGGTCGTCTTGCCCGAGCCGTTGGGGCCCATCAGCGCATGGATCTCGCCGCTGGCGACGGTCAGGTCGACGCCGCGGAGGATCTGATTGTCGCCGGCGCGGACGTGCAGGTTTCGGATTTCTAGGTCTGGCATCTCAGGCTTTCAGGGGGTCGCGTGGTTCAGGTTCGGAGAGGAGAGATTCGGAGAGTGGTCCGAGGGCGATGGCGAGCGGCTCGATGCGTTCCTCGCCGCGCCGCGAGAACTCCACCAGCTCGGCCAGCGTGGTCGTCTGCAGCGAGCGGATGATGCCGCCCTGCACGCGCGTCCACAGGAGCTTGGTGGCGCAGCTGCGTCCGGCGTCGGCGGGATGCGAGCAGACGACACGGTCGGCCGGGTCGTGGACGAAGCAGTCCATCGGCGCGATCGCGCCCTCCAGCGCCGAGACCACGTCGTACATGCTGATCTTCTCGGGATCGCGGGCCAGCCAGTAGCCGCCATGGGCGCCGCGAGCGCTCATCACGAGATCGGCCTTGCGAAGACGCGCCACCACCTGCTCGAGGTAGGCCAGCGGCAGGCCCTCAGCATCGGCGATCGCCTTCAGGCTGGTCGGGTGCTCGGGACGCTGGCGTCCCAGCTCGACCATCAGGCGCACCCCGTACTCAGCCTTGGAGGAGAAGATCATCTGCGTAAATCCTACCAACGCGCTAGGTGTTACGGCTGCCGCCAGCACGGGCCGGCAGCTGCGGGGGCGCTGTGACTGGGGCGCCGTGCCTGCGAGCTGCCCGGGATCGCCGGTAGTGTCAGCTTATGCCGATGGAAGCAGCCGGATCCCACTCGGCTCGCATGTCGCTTGCGGGCGACATGCGAGCTGGCCCGTCGCTGGCCGGCAGCGCTGGCCCGTCGCTGGCTGACGGCGCCGAAGTCGCCGCGGCAGCGGCGCTGGCGCGTGCGCGAGGACGGTTCGCGATCGACACCGAGTTCATCTCTGAGGGGCGCTACCGGGCGCTGCTGTGCCTGACGCAGGTGGCGGTCGACGATCCGGAGCAGCCCGGCGGCCTGCGGATGATCCTGATCGACGGGCTCGCCGAGGTTGACGTCAGGCCGCTTTCGGCGCTGCTCGCCGATCCCCAGGTGGAGGTGATCCTCCACGCCGGCCGCCAGGACGTGGCGATCCTCCGCCGCGCTTGGCAGACCGAGATCAACCGTATCTTCGACACGCAGATCGCGGCGGGGTTCGCGGGCGAGCCGGCCCAGGCCGGCTACGGCAACCTGATCGGCTCGGTGCTGGGTGAGCGGGTCGGCAAGACCGCCAGCTACACGCGCTGGGACGCGCGGCCGCTGACCGCCGAGCAGCTCAGCTACGCCGCTGAGGACGTCGCCCACCTGCTGGCGCTGGCCGATCAGCTGCAACGCCGGCTGCACCAGTCGGGGCGCCTGCAGTGGGCGCTGGAGGAATGCCGGCGGCTCGAGTCCGCCTCCGACGAGCGGGACCCCGAGCTCGTCTGGGAGCGCCTGCCACGGGTGAACCAGCTAGACGGGCGCGCACGCGCGGTCGCGCGGCGGCTGGCGGCGTGGCGCGAGCGAACCGCCTCGAACGCCGATCGGCCGGTCGGATCGGTGCTTCAGGATGCCGCGCTGGTGGAGCTCGCCAAGCGCCACCCGTCGGACGTGCACGCGCTGTCGCAGATCCGCGGCGTCCACCAGTCGATCGTGCGCCGGCGCGGGGATGTGATCCTCGCGACGATTCGTCAGGGGCTGGAGGATCCGCCGATCCCACGCGAGCCCCACCGCCGCCGGTCCGAGCCGGCTGACTCGTCGCTGATCGCGCTCGCCGAGGCACTGCTGCGGGCGCGAGCGATCGAGGCCGGTGTCGCGTACGAGCTGATCGCGTCGCGCAGCGAGCTCGAGCAGATCATTGGCGCCGCGCGCCAGTCCGAGCCCGAGCCGGACGTGCGCACGCTGCATGGCTGGCGGCGGGAGCTGGTGGGGTCGGACCTGGAGGATCTGCTGTCCGGGCACACGGCCGTGGCGGTCGGCGAGCACGGTCGTCTGGTGCTGCGCAGCGTCGACGGTCGCGCCCGCGCTTGACGGCATGGCTGCCGAGTGCGCCCGTCGCCGACGCGGGCGCACCGGTCGGGCCTCAGGTCGTCCCGAGTTGAAGCAGGACCGCCAGCGCGGCGGCGTGGTCGAGGATCTCCCGCGACAGCGTCAGCGTGATCTTCCGGGCGCGCTTGATCCAGCCGAGGTCGATCGCCTCGAGCTCGTCGCTGGCCGCGGCATACGTGACCCGCAGGTGGTCGCCCGGCGAGTCGGCCGCCAGCTCCTGCCCGATCGGCGCATCGACGGTCGTCCAGTGGCGATGGGCGAGCAGCTGGTGCTCGGCCCGCCGCAGCGCGCCCACGCTGGCGTATCCACGTGCCGTCACCACCAGCTCGAGCGCGCAGTACGCGTTCTCGCCCCGGTCGCAGACGCGCTGCATCGCGACCACGTGCGTGCCGGCCACCAACGGCAGCTGCGACAGCGTCGGGCTGCGGTCGCCGCCGGCGCAGCCGGCGAGCAGCGTCGCGCCCGCCGTTGCGCAGGCGGTCGCCGCGATCACACGGAGGCGCGGGCGCAGACGCTGTCGCATCGCGCCAGTGTCGCATCAGCGGGGGGAGTCGGCTGGCGGTCGCGCAGTCGGTGACGCGGCCGCGGGGTGTCGGCTCGCGGTCGCACAGTCCGCAACGCGGCCGCGAGGCGTCGGCTCGCGGCCGCACAGTCCGTGACGCGGCCGCGAGGCGTCGGACCGTGGCCGGGTAGTCTGTGGCGGCGCCGATGTCGACTACCAGCGAGCACCTCGCCGATCCCGAGCTGCAGGAGGCGGCCTGGGACCTCGCCCCGCTGGTCGACGGAGACGAGGCCGACGGCGTCGCCCGGCTGCTCGACGCAGCCGGCCGGCACGCCGACGCATTCGCCGCCCGCTACGCCGGCCACATCGCCGAGCTGAGCTCGGACGGCCTGCGCGAGGCGATGCAGCAGCTGGCGGCGATCGACGAGGAGATCGGCAAGGCTGCGGCGTACGCGTCGCTTCGGTTTGCCACCGACACGGCTGACCCGGAGCGCGGGGCGCTGCTCCAGCGCGTGCAGGAGCGGGCCGCCGAGCTCGAGACCAAGCTCGTGTTCTGCGAGCTGGAGTGGGCGGCGCTCGACGACGAGCACGTCGAGGCGCTGCTGTCGGACGTGGGCCTGGAGTTCTGCGGGCACTACCTGCGCCGCCTGCGCCGCTACCGGCCGCATCTGCTGTCCGAGCCCGAGGAGAAGCTGCTGGCCGAGAAGAGCATCTCCAGCCGGGCCGCCTGGAGCCGCCTGTTCGGCGAGCTGACGGCCGCGCTGCGGGTACGCGTGGATGGCGAGGAGCTGTCGCTGGAGATCGCCCTCAGCCGCCTGCGCGACCGGGACCGGGATGTTCGCAGGGCCGCGGCCGAGGCGACCACGGCGGCGCTCGAGCCGGGGCTGCGGACGCGCGCGTTCATCTACAACACGCTGCTGTACGAGAAGTCGGTGGACGATCGGCTGCGCCACTATCCCCACTGGCTCAGCGCCCGCAACCTCGCCAACGAGACCTCGGACGCGTCGGTGACGGCGCTGGTCGAGGCCGTCCGCGCCCGCTACGACATCCCACAGCGCTGGTACCGGCTGAAGGCGTCGCTGCTGGGGCTCGAGCGGCTGCGGGACTACGACCGCGTGGCTCCGGTGACGGAGGAGGACCAGCAGTTCGCGTTCGGGGATGCGCGCGAGCTGGTGCTGGAGACGTGGGCGGAGTTCTCGCCGGAGCTCGGCGGCATCGCCCGGCGCTTCTTCAGCGAGCACTGGGTCGACGCGCCGGTCCGCGCCCACAAGCGGCCGGGCGCGTTCTGCTCCTACGCCGTGCCGAGCGTCCATCCCTACGTGCTGCTCAACTACACGGGCCGGCGCCGGGACGTGCTGGAGATGGCCCACGAGCTCGGCCACGGCGTGCACGCCGCGCTCGCGCAGCCACGGGGCGTGTTCCACCAGTCGACGCCGTTGACGCTCGCGGAGACCGCCTCGGTGTTCGGCGAGACGCTGGTGCTGGACCGCCTGCTGACGACCGCCAGCACCGACGAGGCGCGACTCAGCCTGCTGGCCGAGCAGATCGACGGCACCGTCGCGACCGTCTTCCGGCAGATCGCGATGAACCGCTTCGAGCACCTCGCCCACAGCCACCGCCGCAGCGACGGCGAGCTGTCGGCACAGCGGCTGGGCGAGCTGTGGCTGCAGACGCAGGCCGAGCTGCTCGGCGACTCGGTCGAGCTGAGCGACGGCCACGAGCTGTGGTGGTCCTACATCTCCCACTTCATCAGCGCACCCGGCTACGTCTACGCGTACGCGTACGGGCAGCTGCTGGCGCTGTCGGCGTACCGCCGCTACGCCGAGCAGGGCGACGCGTTCGTGCCGAGCTACCTGAAGCTGCTGGCCGCCGGGGGCTCCCGCTCGCCGGCGGAGCTGAGCGCGATCATCGGGATCGATCTGTCGGACCCCGGCTTCTGGGACGCGGGGCTGAGGCTCGTGGACGAGCAGCTGGCCCGGGCCGAGGCGCTGGCTGGCCTGACGTAGCCACGGGTGCATCCCGGGGCGATGGATGCGACTGCTCTCCTATAGGGGCGGCTTCCTGCCCCAGCTGCAGGCGCAGATATGTACTACACTGAAGCACATGATGCAGGTTGGAATTCGCGCCTTGAAGCAGAACGCCTCCGCCGTGGTCGCGGACGCGGCGGCGGGTGAGACCGTGACGATCACCGACCGAGGACGGCCGGTCGCCCAGATGACGCCGATTCCGGCCTCGCCGCTGCAACGTATGCTCGACTCCGGCCGGGCGCGTCCGCCCCGGTGTGAGATCCACAAGCTGCCCGCACCCGAACCGGGACCAAGCCTTTCGGCCGAACTCGCCGCGATGAGAGACGCGGAGCGCTACTGACCGCTCACTACATCGATACTTCGGCGCTGGTGAAGTTGGTCGTGACCGAGACCGAGAGTGAGGCTCTGCGATCGTGGATCGGCACGGAGAGCCCGACGCTGGTGTCATCTGATCTCGCCCGAGCCGAGCTGCTGCGGGCGGTCCGTCGCGCTGCGGCCGATCGAATCATGCAGGCGCGCGCCGTGCTCGACTCGATCACCCTCGTGATTGTCGCCACATCGACCTTCGAGACGGCCGGACGCCTCGATCCAGCGATCCTACGAACGCTCGATGCGGTTCATCTCGCGGCGGCACTCGAGCTAGGTGACGATCTCGCTGGGATCGTCACCTACGACGACCGCCTCGCCGACGCGGCGCGAGCCAGCGGCATCGCGGTCGTGACACCGACCTGACGGTCGCGCCCCGCGCGCGTCGCTACGGGCGCGCTTTCCGAGCGCGAGCCCGCTCCTCCTGGCGCTCGACGACGTTGACGATCAGCTTCATCACCTGCTCGATGCCGGTCGCCCGCGCCTCGCCCCGCGCGAACGCCTCGCGCCAGTCGCGCACGTGCCCACGGCTGGCGAGCTCGTTGAACTTCGCTCGCGGCAGCGCCAGCGTCACCTTGGCGTCCGCCGGGATCGCCTTGCTGACCCGCGGCCCGGGCAGCTCGACGCGGTAGATCTGCAGGTCGCCGCGCCCCTGCAGCTCGAGCCCCGCCACCAGCTTCAGCTGCGCCAGCGCCGGCACCTCCTCGAGGAAGCGCGCGACCGCGGTCTCGATCAGCGTCTTCGTGTCGGCAGCCACTGGATCGAGCCGTCTTAGAGCTTGTGGCGTTGCAGTAGCTTGCGCCCGATCACCATCCGCTGGATCTCGCTGGTGCCCTCGCCGATCAGCAGCAGCGGCGCGTCCCGGTAGATCCGCTCGATCTCGTACTCCTTCGAGTAGCCGTAGCCGCCGTGGATCCGGAGCGACTCCTCGGCGCAGAAGCGAGCCGCCTCCGACGCGAACAGCTTCGCCATCCCGGCCTCGATGTCGGAGCGCTCGCCGGCGTCCTTCATCCGCGCCGCACGGTGGGTCAGCAGCCGCGCTGCCTCCACCTGCGTGGCCATGTCCGCGAGCTTGAACTGGATCGCCTGGTGCTGCGCGATCGGCCGGCCGAACGTGCGCCGCTGCTGCGCGTAGCGGAGCGCCAGCTCGAGCGCCCGCTGCGCCAGCCCGACGCCCCGCGCCGCCACGTTCACCCGCCCCAGCTCGAGCGCGTCCATCATCTGCGAGAAGCCCTTGCCGAGGCCCTGCTGCTCGCCGCCCAGCACGTTCTCCGCCGGCACCCGGTAGCCGTCGAACACGAGCTCGGTCGACTCGACCCCCTTGTAGCCCATCTTCTTGATCTGCGGCGGCACCTTCAGCCCCGCGTACGCGCCGGTGTTCTCGGCGACGCCCGGCTGCTTCTCGCAGATGAAGCAGCTCATCCCGCGGTGGCGCGGCTCCGCGTCGGGATCGGTTCGCACGAGCACGAACACGAGCGCCGCGCGCAGACCGTTGGTCACCCACATCTTCGTGCCGTTGATCTCGTAGCGGGTGTCGTCGAGCTTGCGCGCGCTCGTCTTGATCGCCTGCACGTCCGAGCCAAGCTCGGGCTCTGACAGGCTGAACGCCGCCCGCAGCTCGCCGGTGGCCATCTTCGGCAGGTACTTCTGCCGCTGCTCGTCGGTGCCGAACTTGATCAGCAGGTAGGAGCCGATGAAGTGGGTGTTGACGATCCCGCTGATGCTGATCCACCCGCGCGACAGCTCCTCGACGATCATCGCGTAGGTCGTCAGGTCGAGTCCCATGCCGCCGTACTGCTCGGGGATCGTCACGCCGAACAGCGCCAGCTCCCTCATCTGCTCGACGATCGGCTCGGGGAACTCGTCCTCGTGGTCGTAGTGGGCCGCGTTCGGGATGATCTGCTCGTCGGCGAACTGGTGGACCATCTCGCAGATCGCGCGCTGCTCGTCGGTGATCTCGGGTGCTGCGGCAGCGGTGGCCATGCTGTCTCCTGTAGTCGTTGCAGCGCCCGATTCTATGGGCGCGGCGGCCCTGGCACACTCGCTCGGGTGAACTTCGCGCGGGACGTGGTCGACGCGGCGCCGCCCGGGCGGCTGGCGATCGTCGAGCTGCGACGCGACGGCGGCCGTCGCGAGTGGAGCTTCGGCGAGGTGTCCGTCGCCTCGCGCGCGCTCGCCGCCCGGCTCGCGGCGCTGGGGGTGCGGCGTGGCGACGTCGTGATGAGCCTGATCGGCAACCGCCCCGAGTGGGCGCTGACGATCGTCGCCTGCTTCCGGCTCGGCGCGGTCGTGCTGCCCTGCAACGAGCAGCTGCGCGCTCGTGATCTCCGCCTGCGGCTCGCCGTGGCTACGCCGCAGGCGATCGTCGCCGACGTCCGCGACCTCGACGAGCTGCGAGCGGCCGGGCCGGACTGCGAGGTGGTGGTGGTCGGCGGCGGGGCCGGGTCTCTGGTCGGAGACGCGTCCCAGATCGTCGGGGGCGGGCGGCTCGGCCCAGGGGCCGAGCCGCCCGCCCCTCCGCTCGACCTCGCCCCCACCTCCGTCGACCTCAGCGCAACCTCCGTCGACCTCGACCCCCTGCCTGCCGACCTCGCCCCCACCGACCCGTGCCTGATCACGTTCACGAGCGGCACCACCGGCGAGCCCAAGGGGATCGTCCACGGCCACCGCTACCTGGCCGGACAGGCGCTGCAGGCCTCGCACTGGCTCGGCGCCGCCGAGGGCGACCTCGTCTGGTGCACGGCCGCCAGCGGCTGGTCGAAGTCGGCCCGAAACGCGTTCATCGCTCCTTGGATCCGGGGCGCGGCGGCGCTGCTGCACGACGCCCGCTTCGACCCCGACGAGCGCCTCCAGGTGCTCGCCCGCGAGCGCGTCAACGTGCTCTGCATGGCGCCGACCGAGTACCGCGTGATCGCCAAGCGCTGCTCGCTCGCGCCGCTGCCCGAGCTGCGCGGGCTGGTGGCCGCCGGCGAGGCACTGAACCCCGAGGTACTGCGGGCCTGGGAGGAGGGCTGCGGACTGCAGATCCGCGACGGCTACGGCCAGACCGAGACCGGGCAGCTGACCGGGATCACAGCTGGCGAGGAGGTCCGCCCGGGGTCGATGGGCAGGCCGCTGCCGGGGGTGCAGCTCGCGGTCGATCAGGGCGAGCTGGTGCTGGCCGACCCGCGATCCGATCCGACCTTCTTCGTCGGCTGGCTCGGCGGCGAGACGGCGCCCGAGGACCGCCCGTGGCGGACTGGTGACCGCGTGCGTGCTGACGCCGACGGCTATCTGTACTTCGAGGGGCGCAGCGACGACCTGATCATCTCGGCCGGCTACCGGATCGGTCCGTTCGAGGTCGAGTCCGCGCTGATCTCGCACGCCGCCGTCGCCGAGGCGGCGGTCGTCGCCGCTCCCGACGACGAGCGCGGCGCGGTCGTCAGGGCCGTCGTCGTGCTGCGCGACGGGTTCTCGCCCTGCAGCTCGCTGGCGAGCGAGCTGCAGGAGCACGTCAAGCGCGAGACCGCGCCCTACAAGTACCCGCGGATCGTCGAGTTCGTCGAGTCGCTGCCGAAGACCGCCAGCGGCAAGGTGCGGCGGGCGCTGCTCCGTGACCGCCAGGGTGGATAGCCTAGGGTGTGGAAATGGTTAAACCCCGACCGGTGATTGTCCCCACATGGAGATGAGCGAGCCCCGACCCGTGATCGGCATCCCGACGGCGATTGAGCAGGCCAGCTACGGCGTCTGGGACGCGGTCTGCGCGCTGTTGCAGATCGGCTATGTGGATGCCGTCCAGCAGGCTGGCGGGCTCGTCCTGATGATCCCGCCCGACCCGCAGCTGGGCGACGACCCCGACGAGGTGCTCGACCGCGTCGACGCGCTGATGCTGTCGGGCGGCTGCGACATCGACCCCGCCCTGTACGGGGCCACGCCCCACCCGCAGACGGTCGGCATCGTGCCAGCCCGGGACGCGACCGAGCTGGCGCTGGCGCGGCGCGCGATCGAGCGCGACCTGCCGGTGCTCGGCATCTGCCGCGGCGTGCAGCTGATCAACGTGGCGCTCGGCGGGACGCTCAACCAGCACGTGCCCGAGCTCGTCGGGCACGAGGACCATCGGCGCAATCCGGGCAGCTTCGACGGCTCTGAGCACGACGTGCGGCTCGAGCCCGACTCGCTGATCGCACGCGTGATCGGCGAACGGATGCACACGGCGAAGTCCCATCACCACCAGGCGATCGACCGCGTCGCCGAGCGACTGGTGGTCACCGGTCGCGCGGTTGGCGACGACCTGCCCGAGGCGCTCGAGGCGCCGGACAGCGGCTTCGTGCTGGGGGTGCAGTGGCATCCGGAGGCCGACGCGCACAGCCGTGTGGTGGGCGCGTTCGTCGCTGCCGCGGGCGCACGCGCGCGCGCCCGCGCGCGCGTGCGCTCTGCAGCGGGAGCCGCAAATGGTCGAGTGGAGCCTCGCTTGGAGGCTGCCCAGCGCGGCCGTTCGTTGCCTCCGAGCTGAGCGCGCGACCATATACTCACGCCCGGTGCGGCCGGCGAAGGCGATTAGGGCGTGCGCCTGGGGAGTCGTAGTGGCGGGGATCGTGGCGCCGCTTGCTCGCAGGCGATTGGGGAAGTATCGCGTCC
>JASHQV010000231.1 GCA_030038955.1 Solirubrobacteraceae bacterium | reverse complement strand
GGGATCAGCACCTGCTCGACGAACTCGCGCGCCCGGCTCTGCAGCGCCAGCTGGTCATCGGTGAGATCGGTGGCAGTCTGATCGGTGGTGGTGGTCATGCGCTTCCTCGGGTCGGGGTTTCGTCGAGCAACCGCTGCAGCCCGGCGCGCTCGGAAGCGGTCCGCTTCGCCCCGGCGCCCGGCAGCGCCAGCAGCAGGTTGTGATGGTTGGCGACCACCGCGATCGCACGGGCGCGCGCCAGTGCGACATCCGGATCGCCGGCGCTGGCACGACGCTCGATCAGCCCGACGACCCCGTGCAGGTAGTCGAGCCAGCGACGCTGGCTGCCGTGGGTCACGAGCCGCTCGATGCGCGCCCGCTCGGCGGCGATCGCCGCTGCCGTCGCGTGGCCGCCCGCTGCCATGGTGGCAACCGCCTGCGGCAGCTCGCGCTCGGGCTCGGGGGTGATCGACAGCCACGACGTTTGCCGGATCATCGCGCTTAGTATAGACTGACTACAAAGTCAGGAACCACTGAGGACGAAATCGCCATGGATACTGAAGTCGCGCCTATCGAGATGTCAGCCACTGCGCCCGCGCCAGCCGTGCCAGCCGCACCCCCAGCGTCGACCGGCGTCGCGCTCGACCCGCGCCTGTACATCGACCCGGAGCTGATGCGGGCCGAGCAGGAGCTGATCTTCGAGCGCACCTGGCAGCTTGCCGGACACGTCTCGGCGCTGCCGCGCGCCGGCAGCTACCTGACCACCGAGGCCGGCAATCAGCCCGTGCTCGTCTTGCGTGACGAGCACGGGCAGCTACGCGCTTACCGCAACGTCTGCCGCCACCGCGCCTCGCGGCTGCTGAGCGGGTCCGGCCAGTGCAAGGCGGCGATTCGCTGCCGTTACCACGGCTGGACGTACCGCTTCGACGGCACCCTGATCGGCGTGCCCGAGGGACTCACGTACGGCGACCGGCTCGACAAGTCCGCACTGGGCCTGCTGCCCGCGCGCGTCGAGGAGATGTGCGGGCTCGTGTTCGTCAACCTCGACCCCGACGCGACGCCGCTGGCCGAGCTGATCGGCGACCTGCCCGAGCGGCTGGCTCCCTACGGGATCGAGTCGCTCGAGCCGTTCGCGCCCGCCGAGGGCACGCAACCGGCGAATTGGAAGGTCGTCGTCGAGAACTACCTGGAGGGTTACCACGTCCCGATCGCGCACCCCGGGCTGATGCGGATGTACGACTACAAGCACTACACCACCGATGTTCACGAGCACTACGTGTGGTTCGACGCGCCGCTGCGCTCGAAGCCGTCGAGCAACCGGCTCGAGCGGCTGTACGGCCAGCTGGTCCGGCCGATGCCCGGTCTCGACGCCAGCGAGCGACACGTGTGGCATTACGCGTTCATCTACCCGAACACGACGATCGACCTGTACCCCGACCAGGTCAACACCTGGAAGCTGACGCCCGCCGGGGTCGACTCCACCAGCGATGTCTCTGGCTGCTACCGCCCGGCCGGCGCCGACCCGCGCACGCGCCTCGTGCAGTGGCTCAACCAGCGGCTCAACACGCTCGTGCTCGACGAGGACGTCGACCTGGTCGCGAACGTGCAGCGCGGCGCGATGACCCGCGGCTACAGCTGCGGGCCGTTGTCGAAGCGCGAGGCTGGCGTCGCCTGGTTCGCCGATCGCATCCGTGCGGACCTCGGTCCGGCGCTGAACGACGCGTGGTGAGCGGGCGCAGGCGATCTGCCGGGCGCGCGCGAGCGGTGGTGTGACTCCGCGCAACGACCGGCGGGGTGCCCGCGAGCGGATCCTCCGTGCGGCCGTCCGGCGAATCGCCCGGGAGGGGATCGATGGCGTCCGGATCGCGCGGATCGCGATGGACGCGGGCGTCTCCAGCTCACTTGTCCACTATCACTTCGCGAGCCGCGAGGCGCTGCTGGCGGAGGCACTCGACTACTCCTACCAGCACGCCGCCGACGTTCGCATCGGCCCCGGCGACGAGGCTGTCGGGTCCTCCCGGGCGGCGCGGCTGCAATCGATGATCGACCAGTGCCTGCCGACGACCCCGGCGCTCAGAGAGGACTGGGTGCTGTGGATCGAGCTGTGGCTGCGCGCGGTTCGCTACCCCGAGCTCCGGCCCGTCGCGGAGGAGCTGTACGCGCGCCTGGTCGCATGGTTCGCCGACGAGATCGACGCCGGCGTCCGTGTCGGCGAGTTCGCGCGCTGCGATCCGCAGGAGGTCGCCGACCGTACGGTCGCGCTGCTCGACGGATTCGGCGTGCGCACCCTGATCGGCGACAGCACAATCCCGCTCGAGCGGGCGCGGAGGGCCGTCGCCGCCTCGCTCGCCAGCGATCTCGGGCTCGGCGAGCACCTCACCACCGAGCCCGACTTCACAAACGCGCAACGATCTGCATCTTGACAACGGACTGAAGCCTAGATAGTTTCCTGAATCGCGACTCAGTATTGGCCCGAGGGCCTGAGGAGAGGATCAGGGAGCTTTGAGTCCGCGTCCAAAGATCGATCACTTGCGTAAGCCGCAGATCGTGGCCGCAGCCGCCGAGGTCCTGTACGAGCGTGGCCTGTTCGACACCCGGATCGGCGACATCGCCGAACGGGCCGGAACCAGCGCGCCGGCGATCCTGTACTACTTCGAGTCGAAGGACCGCCTGCTCGAAGAGGCCGTCGAGTTCGCTGACCGGACGTTCTACGAGCGGCTGTCGGACGGCCAGGATCATCTCGACCGAGCCGGCGAAAAGCTCGTTCACCTGATCGAGGAGACCAGCCTCGGACCCGGTGGGCTGGGCGACTACACGCTGTGGATGGAGATCTGGGTGAGGGCGCGTCGCGATGATCGCGTGCGGAGCTCGTACTTCGGTCTGGACCGTCGCCAGCGGCAGCTGATCGCCGAGATCGTCCGCGAGGGGCAGGCGTCGGGGGAGTTCAGCGAGACGGTCGATCCCGACGACTTCGCGCTGATGCTGAGCGGTCTGATGGACGGCCTCGGCGTGCAGGTGACGCTCGGACAGCCGGACGTGACGCCGGAGCTGATGGTCGCGCGCTGCCTGGCGCTCGCCGCGAGCGAGCTGGGCTGCGAGCTGCAGCCCTCGCGGCCGGTCGGCAGGACGAGCGCAAGAAGGCTAGCGAGGAGGTGAGCATGCACCCACGTGACGGATGGAGTGAGGGCGGGATCCGCCGCCGCCCCGAGCTGGCGGGCAACGCGATCTCACGCCGCGAGCTGCTCGGCGCCGGCGCCGGTCTCGCGCTTGCCGGGCTGCTGGCCGGTTGCGGCAGCGCCGGGAGCGCATCGCCCACGGGCGCGAACATCGTCCTGCCCCGCCCTGACAGACCGGTGAAGTGGCCGACCTTTGCCGACAACAAGCCGATCGCGGCGGGACTTCAGCCGGAGAAGAACGCCACCCTGCAGCTCTACAACTGGGTCGACTACATCAACGAGGCGGTGGTCAAGGACTTCTGCCGCAAGTACGACTGCAACTACCAGATCACCACGTTCACGACGATGTCGGAGGGGATGTCGAAGCTGCTCAGCGGTCAGCTGAGCTTCGACGTGTTCTTCCCCGAGGTCAGCGTCCTCGGCCAGCTCGTCGAGACGAAGCTGGTCCGCCCTCTCAACCACAGCTACATCCCCAACATCGCCAACACCTGGAGCGACTACCACAACCCCTTCTACGACCTGGGGTGGCAGTACACCACGCCCTACTCGATCTACACGACGGGGATGGCCTGGCGCAAGGACAAGGTGAGCCTCGCGCCGTCGTGGAACATGCCCTGGGCGGGCGCCAAGTACAAGGGCAAGGTCGCGATCCTGGATGACTACCGCGAGGCGATCAGCCTGGCGCTGCTGCGCGCCGGCAACCTCGACGTCAACACGACCAGCCCGGCGCAGATCGCGGCGGCCGGAAAGGCGCTCTCGGACCTCGTCACGACCGCCGGGGTGCTGATCGACGAAGACGACTACAGCGAGATACCGAGCGGCCGGACATGGATCCACCAGGCCTGGTCGGGTGACATGGCCACGTCCTACCAGTACCTGCCGAAGGGGACCTCGGTCGACGTGATCGGCTACTGGTTCCCGCCTGACGGCAAGGGGCCGGTCGCCAACGACCTGATGGTCAACCTCAGGGGCGGGTCCAACCCGGTGCTCGCGCACCTGTTCATCGACTACATGCTCGACGTGCGCAACGCGCTCAGCAACTACAGCTACGTCGGCTACATGCAGCCGCTGAACGCGGTCACCCCACAGCGCCTGATCGCCGAGAAGCTGCTGCCGGTGCAGCTCTCCTCGACGGTCGTGCGGCCACAGGACTTCCGCACCGGGGTCCAGGAGCTGGAGCTTCCGACGGCCGCGAACACGCTCTGGGAGAACGCCTGGAACTCCGTCTCCAAGGGGGCGTAGGAGCGAGACCGATGCGTGGACGGGATCAGAGCGTCGATCGACGCGGCCGCTGGCTGTGGATCCTGCTCGCCGCGCCTGGCGCGGCGTGGCTGCTGGTGCTGTTCGTGGTGCCGTTCTACGCGATGCTCGCGGTCGCCGGCGGCCGCGTCAATGCGTTCCTGCAGACGGCCGTGCCGACCTGGGATCCGCTGCGGTGGTCGAGCGCCAACCTGACGAGCGTCTGGACCGACATCACCGGCCCGGGGGCGTTCATCGGCGGCCCCGCGCTGCGCACCGTGCTGTACACGGCGGCGGCGTCCGCGCTCTGCCTGGTGGTCGCCTACCCCGTGGCGTACTTCGTCGCACGGTACGGAGGCAGACGCAAGCCGCTGTTCCTGGTGGCGCTGGTCGCGCCGTTCTGGGTGAGCTACATGATGCGGATGCTGGCCTGGATCGATCTGTTGGGGCAGGGCGGGTTCGTCAACAAGGCGTTGTCGTTCGTGGGCCTGCCCGGCAGCACCGACTGGCTCGGTGGCAAGTCGATCACCGTGATCCTCGGCCTCGTCTACGGCTACGTGCCCTACCTGGTCCTGGTCCTGTACGCCGGGCTTGATCGGATCGACGCGAGCCTGCTGGAGGCCGGGCGTGACCTCGGCCTCGGGCGGTGGCGCACGTTCTGGCGGGTGACGGTGCCGCTCAGCAAGCCGGCGATCCTGACCGGAACGTTGATCACGGTGCTGCCGATGCTCGGCGACTACTACACCAACCAGCTGCTCTCGGGGGCGCCGGGGACGACGATGATCGGCAACGTCGTCGAGTCGCAGCTCGGCACGCCCGGCGAGACCGGGCAGGGAGCGGTGCTGGCGCTGATGATCCTGATCGTGGTGCTGGCGCCGATCGTCTGGTACTCGGTCAGCGTCGCACGGACCTCGGGGGACTACGCCTGATGGCCAGCGTGATCGAAGAGGCGGTCTCAACGAGGCCGGTCGGCGGAGCCGTCCGCCGCCGCCGGCAGCTGCGCCTCAGCCCGTGGCGCCGACCGTGGGGCCTCGAAGCCCTCACCTGGCTGTACATCGCCTGGTCGCTGGTGCCGGTGGCGCTCGCCGTGCTGTTCTCCTTCAACAGCGGCGGCTCGCAGGAGAGCTGGCAGGGGTTCTCGCTGAAGTGGTACATCGGCAAGTCCGTCCAGTCGGTGCTCAACAACCCCGAGCTGCACGAGTCGGTCCTGCAGACCCTGAAGCTCGCCGGCCTGACGACGCTGATCACAGTTCCGCTTGGCGTGGCGTTCGCGATCGGCATCGACCGTTGGCGCAGCCGCAGCTCGAGCGGGCTGAACCTGGTCATGGTCCTCTCGTTCGTGATCCCCGAGCTGTTGCTGGCGGTTGCGCTGTTCATGCTGTTCACGCAGCTGTTCAGTGCCGTCGGGCTCGGCACGGCAGCCGAGGTGGGCGGGCTGGTGGTGTGGAACCTCAGCTGGCCCGCGGTCGTCGTCCGCGCACGTGTGGTCACGATTGGGCGGGCATACGAGGAGGCCGCGACGGATCTGGGGGCTTCGCGCCTCGGCGCGGTCCGGCGCGTGCTCCTGCCGATGCTGATGCCGGCGATCCTCGCGAGCGCGACGTTGGTGTTCGCGAGCACGGTTGATGACTTCGTGATCGTCGAGCAGCTGTCCTCGACGGCACCGACTCAGCCGATGTCGGTGCTGATCTACGGAAATGTGCACGGTGGTGGCGTCAACGGGCCGGCGCTGAACGCGCTCGCCACGATCATGCTGTTCTTCTCCCTGCTGGTGGCCGCGCTGGGCTTTGTCGCCTACTGGTGGACGACGAGAGGCGAGCACAAGCAGAGCACTGCCGAGGCACTCACCGGAATCGCGGGAATGTGAATGGAGGACCTGAGATGGCCGGTGGACACATCCAGCTACAGGCACTGACGAAGGCATTCGCCGACGTGGTCGCAGTCGATGCGCTCACGCTCGAGATCCAGCCAGGCGAGTTCTTCTCGCTGCTGGGGCCGAGCGGCTGCGGCAAGACAACGACGCTGCGGATGGTCGGCGGGTTCGAGCGCCCCACCGGCGGCCTGATCCTGCTGGACGGGGTCGATGTCAGCAACCTGCCTCCCAACCGCCGCAACGTCAACACCGTGTTCCAGCACTACGCGCTGTTCCCGTTCCTCAACGTCGCGGAGAACATCGCCTTCGGCATGCGCTACCAGCGTTCGCTGTCGAAGGCGGAGGTCCGACGGCTGGTCGGCGACGTGCTTGAGCTCGTTCACCTCTCGGGCTACGAGAAGCGACGGCCGAATCAGCTGTCCGGCGGCCAGCAGCAACGCGTGGCGCTGGCGCGCGCGCTCGTGCTCCGCCCGGCGGTGCTGCTGCTCGACGAGCCACTCGGCGCGCTCGACGCGAAGATCCGCAAGCAGCTGCGGCTGGATCTCAAAGCTCTCCAGGAGGAGGTCGGGATCACGTTCCTGTTCGTCACGCACGACCAGGAGGAGGGGCTCAGCATGAGCGATCGGATCGCGGTCATGAATGCGGGTCGGATCGAGCAGATCGGCACGCCCGCCGAGGTCTATGAGGACCCCGCGACGGTGTTCGCGGCCGACTTCCTCGGCGTCTCCAACATGATGGACGCGCACGCGAGTGAGCCGGGGGGTGGGCGCTGCACGGTCACGGTCGGCGATTTCAAGTTGCGTGCGGCGTGCGGCGACGTGGCCGGCGCCGGCCCGGTCAAGCTGGTCGCGCGGCCGGAGCGCGTGACGCTGCTGGAGCATGGCGCGCAGCGCGACAACTGCCTGCCTGGAATGGTCGAGCGCACCGTCTACGTCGGCGCGATCGTGCAGGTGCTCGTCAGGCTGGCGACTGGGGCGCAGCTGCAGGCGACGCTAGCCAACGCGGGCGACGCGGTCACCTACGAGCAGGGCACGCCGGTGTCGGTGCAGATTCCGCCCGAGGCGCTCCGGGTGCTCGCCGACTCGGCGCCGGAGTCGCTGGGGATCGTCGACGCCGGCCCGGAGCCAGAGGCCGCTAGTGGGTCTCCCGGGAGGCCCGCCGGCTCGACCGCCTCGCGCTGACCCGCCGCGCGTTCTCGGCGCGCGCTCTCAGTGCGTCAGTCCGCGCGCGATCACCAGCCGCTGGATGTCGGAGGTACCTTCCTCGATCTCCTCGAGCTTGGCGTCGCGCATCCACTTCTCGACCGGGTACTCGCGCGAGTAGCCCCAACCGCCGAGCGTCTGTACCGCCGCCCAGGTGCACCACATCGCGGTCTCGGATGCATGTAGCTTCGCCATCGCTGCCTCGGTCGTCGCTCGCACGCCGCGGTCGAGCATCGTCGCTGCACGCCAGGTCAGCAGACGCGACGCGTCGACGCGAACCGCCATGTCGGCGAGCCGGAACGCAACCGCTTGGTGCTCGGCGATCGGCTTGCCGAACTGAACGCGCTCGTTCGCGTAGGCGGTGGCGAACTCCAACGCGGCCCGCGCCAGCCCCGTGGCCGACGCTGCCAGCGTCACGCGGGAGCGGTCGAACGTCCGCATCAAGCCGACGAAGCCCTGCCCCTCGTCCCCCAGACGCCGATCCTCCGCCACGAACAGCTCGTCCAGGAACAGCTCCGCGTTCACGATCGCGCGCTGGCCCATCTTCCGGATCGGCGGCCCGCACGAGAACCCCGCGTCGTCGTCCTCGACGACGAACGCGGTCACGCCGCGATGGCCGCTGCCGGGCTCGACCGTGGCAAACACGACGTAGAACTTCGACACGCCGCCGTTCGAGACCCATGCCTTCTGCCCCGACAGCACGTAGCCGCCGTCAACCCGCCTGGCGGCCGTGACGATCGAGCCGGCGTCGGAGCCACTCTGCGGCTCGGTGATCGCAAGCGCAGTCAGCGGCGGATCATCGCCGCACAGCGGCGCCAGCCAGCGCTGCTGCTGCGCCACGCTGCCGAGCGCCATCACCGGCTCGGCGAAGAACCCGCCCGAGGTGATCAGGTTGCCGATTCCGGCGCAGCCGAACGACAGCTCCTCCTGGACGATGCAGCCGGTCAGGCAGTCGGTCAGGCCACCGCCGCCGTGCTCGGCCGGCAGCATGAACGACGTCAGCCCCAGCCTTGCCGCCTTGCGCCACACGTCCAGCGGTACCTCGACGTCCGCCTCATCGACGGCCAAGGAGATCGGGCGGATCTCCTTGGCCGCGAACTCGCGGCACATGCGCTGGATCTCGCGCTGCTCGTCGGACAGCTCGACCAGGTCGGTCATCGCTCGACACCGCTCGTGACGTCCGCTGCGGCGGAATCGGCGGGGCTCGCCTGCGACAGCGCCATGTAGGCGAGTCGCTCGAGCTCGAGCGCGGCCAGCCGCGAGGCCTCCGCAGCGGCGTCGATCACCTGTCCAGCGAGCTGTACCGCCAGTCGCGGCAGCGCCGCCAGCCGCTCGCAGTGGGCGAGCGCGGCGGTCACCGCGTCGCCGTCCCCGACGACCTCCGTCACCAGCCCAAGCCGGTGCGCCTCGGCGGCGGTCACGCGCTCGCGCAGCAGGATCAGCTCCTTCGCGCGCGCGACGCCGAGCAGTCGCACCAGCCGGTGGGTCCCGCCCGAGCTGGGGACGATCCCGATCCCCACCTCCGGCAGGCCGAAGATCGCCGACTGCTCGGCGATCCGGAAGTCGGTCGCCAGCGCCAGCTCCAGACCTGCGCCGAGACACCAGCCCGAGATCGCGCTGAACGTAGGCTGCGGCAGCTCGGCTACGCGCTCGGTGAAGTCGCCGGTGGCCCGGTAGTAGTCGGCGACCTGTGCCGGAGTGCGGCCGTGCAGCTCGCCGAGGTCGGCGCCGGCCGAGAACGCCCGGGCGCCGCCGGCGACGATCACGCACGCCGCCGCCTGCAGCTCCGGTCGCTCCAGCGCCGCGCACAGCTGACGCTCGAGCTCGGCCGAGATTGCATTCAGCTTCTGCTCGCGCTGCAGCCGCACGATGCAGGTGGAGCCATGGCGCTCGACACGCACCAGCTCAGACACTGGCCGTCGCTCCGGCCGGTGCGGCCGTTGCGGCGTCGCCGGCCTCGCTCGCGCCGGCTCCGCCGGCCGCGCCGAACGACAGCAACGTCCCGAGCCCGCGCTTACGTGACTCGTTGGCGATGATCAGCCGCTGGATCTCGGAGGTGCCCTCCCAGATGCGGTCTACGCGGATCTCGCGGTACAGGCGTTCGACCGGGTGCTCGCGCATGTAGCCGCGGCCACCGAAGATCTGCACCGCGCGATCGACCACGCGCCCGGCCGCCTCGGAGCCGGCGAGCTTGACCATCGCCGCCTTCGCATGGAGCTGCTTGCGGGGGAGACCGTTGTCGGCCTCCCACGCGACCTGGTAGGTGAGCGCGCGGTTCAGCGCGATCTCGCAGGCGCTGTCGGCAATCATCGCGCCGATCATCTGGTTGTCGGCGATCGGCTGCCCGAACTGCACGCGCTCGGAGGCCCACTCGGTCGCCAGCGATAGCGCGCGCTCCGCGGCCCCGAGCACGCGGGCGGCGATCATCAGACGCTCCTCGACGAACCACTCGCGCGTCAGCTCGTACCCCTCGCCGACCTCTCCGAGCAGCTGCTCTGCTCCGACCTCTACGTTGTCGAACACGAACTCGGGGTGTTCGAACACGAACGTGTGCATGTACGCGGGCGTGCGCTTGATCGTGACGCCCGGCAGGTCCTTGTCGACCAGGAACAGCGTCGGCCGGCGCTCGGGCAGGACAAGCGCCAGGACGATCAGGAAGTCGGCGATGTCGCCGACCGTCACGAACCACTTCTCGCCGTTGATCCGGAAGCCGCCCGAGTCCGTTGGCGCAGCGATCGTCTGGATCAGCGACGGATCCGAGCCGGCGGCCTCCTCGGTGACCGCGAAGCAGTCTCGGCGCCGGCCTTCGATCGCCGGAATCAGGTAACGCTCGCGCTGCGCCGCGGTGCAGTGGCGCAGCGCGTTGGCGGGTCGCCAGACGGCGTCCCACAGCGCGTTCGTGAGCTTGCCGAGCTGTTCGGAGACGATCACCTGCTCCAGCGTCGAGAGTCCCTGGCCGCCCCATTCGGCCGGCATGTTGATCGCGTTCAGGCGAGCCTCCAACGTCAGCTCGCGGATCCGATCGAGCGACTCGGCGGGCAGGCCCCGCTGCTGCTCGCACGGCTCCTCGAACGGGATGATCGCGTCCGTCAGCGCTGCTGCTCGCTGCTTCAGCTCGCGCTGGCGCTCGGTGTAGGTGAACTCCATCGGTCGTTGCTCCTTGTGCTCTCGTGTCGATCTTCAGGGGTCGCCGGCCTGCTCGCTGGGACCGCGCGCGCGTCGAGCGCGACCGCGCCCCGCGCCAGCACCAGCAGCGGGTTGACCTCGACCTCCGCCAGCTCCGGATGCTTGGCGGCGAAGCGGGTCAGCGCCGCCAGCGCCGCGGCGGCCGCGTCGGAGTCGAGCGGCGGGCGCCCGCGGGCACCCGCCAGCAGCGGCCAGGCGCGCAGCGATCGCAGCATCTCGGCCGCCTGCTCCTCGGCCACCGGAGCCAGCGCAACGACGACGTCGCGCATCACCTCCGTGTAGATGCCGCCGAGGCCGACCAGCGCGATCGGCCCGAAGCGCGCGTCCCAGCGCGTGCCGATCAGCAGCTCGACGCCGTCGGCAGTCGGCGCCATCGCCTCGACCGAGAACGCGGGCGGCTGCAGGCTGTCGGCGATATCCGCGAACGCGCGAATCAGCGCGGCCTCGTCGCGCAGCCCAAGCGCGACTCCGCCGGCGTCCGACTTGTGCAGCTGGCCAACGGCCTTCAGCACGACCGGATAGCCGATCGCGACGGCGGCGGCACGGGCGTCGGACAGCGACGCAACCGTGCGCTGGGCGGAGAACGGAACGCCGCCGCGCTCGAGCAGCGCGCGCACGCCGCCATACTCGTGATCGGTGACCGCGGTCGCGGGCGCCGGCAAGCTCGGCACGGCGTCGGGCCACTGCTGCTGGCGGCCATGCTCTGCCCGTCGGACCAGGCGCGCCAGCACGCGGGTCGCCTGCTCGATCGTGCGATACACCGGCGCGCCGGAGCGTCGCAGCGCGTCGGCGCCAGGGGTGTCAGCGTGCATCGTCTGCGTCACCAGCGGCCGGCCGGCGGCGCGCGACGCCAGCGCCAGCGCCTCGCCGACGGCGACCTCGGAGTCGCCGAACAGGTCGCCGTACTCCGCATAGCCGCCGAAGTACCCGGTCATCAGGACCGCGTCGACCTCGCCGGAGCGAAGCAGCACCCGGGCGGCCCGTTCGAACGTGCGGATGTCCTGCTCGCCGCCGCCCGCCAGGTCGACCGGGTTCGAGCAGGCCGCAGTGTCGGGCAGCTCCGCGCGCAGCGCCGCGACCGTCTGCGGCTCGAGCTCAGGCAGCTCGAGCCCTGCGGCCGTCGCCAGTGAGGCGGCGATCCCGCCGTGGCCGCCGCCGTCGGCGAGCACGGCCACGCTCCGGCCTTGCGGCGGTGTCGTGCGGATCAGCCCCTGGACCAGGTCGACGAGGTCGCTGGGCGTCCGCACCCGCTCGATCCCGGCGGCGCGGCAGGCGGCGTCGATCGCGGCGCTGTCGCTGGCCAGCGCGCCCGTGTGCGAGCGCACCGCCCGCTCGGTCGCCGCGTGACGGTCGATCGTCAGCAGCACCACCGGCTTGCCGCAGGCGGTCGCTGCGGCGGCCGCGCGCGTGAACGCTCGACCGTCGCGGAAGTCCTCCACGTACAGGGCGATCGCCTCGGTGCGGTCGTGCTCGGCGAGCGCCTCGATCAGCTCCGCCGCCTCGACGTCCGCCTGGTTGCCGAGCGACACGAACCGGGAGAAGCCGAGCCCCGTCTCGCGTGCCAGCAGCCCGACCTCGAGCGCGAGGTTGCCGCTCTGCGAGAGCAGCCCGATCGTTCCCGGGGGCAGGTCGTTCGAGACCAGCTCGAGCTCGCTGGCCGCGTCGTACACGCCGAGGCAGTTGGGGCCGAGCAGCACGGCACCGGCGGCCCGCACGCGCGCCGCCAGCTCGCCGTCGAGCCGTCCGCCGGTGGTGCCGGCGGTGATCGCCACGATCGCCCGGGCGCCGACCGTGAGCGCCTCCTCGACGGTCTGCTCGAGTGCGCTGGCCGGAACCGCGATCACCACCAGCTCGGCGCCCTGCGGCAACTCGGTCAGCGACCGCCATGCGGGGCGCGAGAGGATCTCACCGCCGGCGCGGTTGACGAGCGACACGGTCCGCCGGTGCTCGCCACGCAGCGCCCGCCGCGCCAGCCAGTTGCCCCACTTGCGCGGATCGTCGGAGGCGCCGACGACCGCGACCGAGGCGGGATCGAACAGTGGCTGCAGGTCGCGCGCGACGCTCACCGCAGCACCTCGGGCGGACGCTGCGCAAGTCCCCAGGCGTCGGCGCCACCGTCGACCGCGACTGTCGTGCCGGTCACGTAGGCACCGCCGGCGGAGGCCAGGAAGGCGATCACGCTGGCGACCTCGAACGGATCGCCGAGGCGCCCGAGCGGCACCGAGCTGCGCCAGCCTTCGACTGCCTCGGCGCCGTACGCGGACAGCGCCTCGGTCGCGATCGTGCCGGCGGCGACGCACACCGTGCGGATCCTGAAGCGGCTCCACTCCAGCGCCAGGCCGGCGGCGAGGTTGGCGACCGCCGCACGCGCTGCGCAGGCGTGCGCGAAGCCGGGGATGCCGCGCAGCGGGCTGAAGCCGATGAACGCGATCAGGCCGCCGCGACGCGGGATCATCGAGCGCTCGGCGACCGTCCGGGTGACGCTCCAGGTCGCGTCCAGCGTGAGCCGCTCGACCGCCCGCCAGCCACGGTCGGTGATCTCCTCGGCGGGCGCCTGGAACTGGCCGCCGGCGCAGTTTACGAGCACGTCGATTCCGCCGAGCCGCCCGACCGCGCGCTCCACCGCGCGCTCGACCTGCTCGGGCTCGCGGATGTCTGCCGCGAGCGCCAGACACTCGCCACCGATCGCCGCGATCGACCGCTCGGTCTCGGCCAGCGGCTCCGGCCGGCGCCCGCAGATCGCGACACGCGCCCCGGAGCGCGCCAGCTCGAGCGCGGTCGCACGGCCGATCCCCGTTCCCCCTCCGGTGATCAGCGCGACGCGCCCGGCGTTGGCGTCGGGGGCCAGGGGCGACCGCCGGTCGCGCGTGCCGGTGCTGGTCGCCGCAGCCACTATGCGAGTTCAAGCGAGGGGACGTTGGCGAGCAGCTCTTGCGCGTACGCGGTCTGCGGGCTGTCGAGCACCGCCGGGCCGTGCTCGACGATCACGCCGTCGTGGAGGATCAGCACGTCGTCCGCGAGGCTGCGCACGAGCGCCAGGTTGTGCGTGATCAGGATCACGGTGACGCCGCGGGTGCGCTGCAGGCGGTGGAGCAGCTCGACGATCGCCGCCTGCACGGAGACATCCAGCGCCGAGGTGACCTCGTCGCAGACCAACAGCTCCGGTCCGACGACCAGCGCTCGTGCGATCGCCGCGCGCTGGCGCTCGCCGCCGGACAGCTGGTCGGGGTAGCGGCGGGCGTAGTCGGCGCTCAGCGCTGACTCCTCGAGCGCCGCGGTCACCCGCTGCGCGCGCTCCTGCCGTGACAGCGAGAACAGCTCCCGCAGCGGCTGCTCGACCAGCTGGCCGACCGTCTTGCGTGGGTTCAGTGACGTGTAGGGGTTCTGGAACACGTACTGCGTGTGGCGGATCACCTCGCGGGGGCGATGGCGGCGGTCTGGCTGCAGCGGCGTCCCCTTGAACGCGATCTCCCCGCGCCAGCGCGAGTGCAAGCCGACGATGCAGCGGGCGAGCGTGGTCTTGCCGGCGCCCGACTCGCCGACGATCGCCAGGCAGCGGCGAGGCGTCACCGCGAAGTTGATCGCGCTCAGGATCCGTCTGTCGCCGTAGCCGGCGTTCAGGTCCCGCACCTCGAGCAGCGGCTGCTCGTCGGCGTCGACGCCGACGCGCTCGCGTTCGGGCAGCTCCGCCAGCGGCGGCAGCTTGATCACCTCCTCGGCCCGCACGCACCGAGCCAGATGGCGGCCTCCGGGGTCCAGCGTCACAGCTGCCGGTGCCTGCAGTCGGCAGCTGTCGAGCACGAACTCGCAGCGCGGCGCGAAGAAGCAGCCGTCCGGGCGCGCGCCCGGGCGCGGCGGCTGGCCCTCCATGCCGGCCAGCACGTGTGCCCGCGTCGGCGACGGGATCGCGCGCAACAGCCCGCGGGTGTACGGGTGTCCGGGCCCCCTGAACACCTGCGTCGTGTCGCCCAGCTCGACGAGACGCCCGGCATACATCACGCTGATGCGGTCCGCGAGCTCCCCGACCACGGCGAGATCGTGGCTCACATACACGGCGCCGATGTCGTAGCTGCGACACAAGCCGCGGACGGTGTCGAGCACGTGTCGTTGGGTGGTCACGTCGAGACCCGTGGTCGGCTCATCGAGGATGATCAGATCAGGCCTGCAGGCGAACGCCATCGCCAGCATCACCCGCTGCTGCTGGCCGCCTGAGAGCTGATGCGGGAACACGTCGAGCGCGTGGTCGACGCCCTCGAGCCGGACCTCGCCGAGCAGTTGCTCGATCCGCTCCGCGACGCTGATGCCGCCGAGCCGATCGGCGCCGTGGGCTCCGAACACCTCGCGAAGCTGCGTGCCAACCTTGAGCGTCGGGTTCAGCGCGCTCGTCGGATCCTGGGCGACGTAGGCGATCCGCGCACCACGCAGCTCGCGTATCGCCGGTCCCAGCGTCAGCAGGTCGCGCCCGTCGAACAGCACCTGGCCGCCGTCGATCACGAGGCCCCGCCGCGTGTGCGCCATCAGCGCCAGCGCAACCGTGGTCTTCCCTGACCCCGACTCGCCGACGAGCCCGAGCACCTCGCCGCGCTCCAGCGTGAACGTGACCTCGTCGACGACGTCGCTGCGCGAGCTCGCGACCACGACCCGCAGCCCCTGCACCGACAG
>JASHQV010000230.1 GCA_030038955.1 Solirubrobacteraceae bacterium | reverse complement strand
CAAGCCGCTGGACGAGCGCCGGGTCGCCGGAGATCGTGGCTGGTTCGAGGTCTACCTCGTACGTCGCGGTCGGATGGCGATGGGTCTCGAGCACGTCCTTCACCGTCGCGGCGAGCTCGATCGGCTGCCATCGCTCGAGCTCCTGCTGGCTGCGACTGAGTGTCAGCAGCGCTTCGAGGAGTTGTTCGTGATCGGCGCCGGCGTCCAGAACCTCCTCGCAGGTGGCTTTCAGCGATTCGAGGCTCAGCTCGGGGTCGGCGAGCGCGAACTGCAGCATCGCGCGGCTCAGCGCCAGCGGCGTGCGGAGCTCGTGCGAGGCGTTGGCGACGAACGCGCGCTGGGCCTGGAACGCCCCCTCCAGCCTGGCGAGCAACCCATCAATCGTGTCAGCGAGGTCCTTGACGTCGTCCTGCGTGCCCTGCAGCGCGAGTCGGCGGTGGAGATTGGTGGCCGAGATCTGGCGGGTCGTCGCGGTGATCGTCCGCAGCGGCCGCAGCGCCCGTCCGGCGACGATCCACCCGAGCGCGATCGACGCGAGCGACATCCCGGCCAGCGCGATCCCGGACCAGATCACGAGCTGGTGCAGGTCGGAGATTCGCTGTCCGCGGGCAACGCGTTCCACTACGGTGTAGCCGCTGGGCGCATGCCGGTTGGCGGAGAGGGGACGGTGGCCGTGCGGAAGCCCCACGCGAACCCCACCGCCGAATACCGAGCGGACGGAGCCGGGCCTCACGGTCGCGTGCGCCACCAGTACGTAGGTGATCCCGAGCAATGCCGCTCCGCACACGATGAATAGGCCGCCATACAGCAGCGTGAGTCGCAGCCTCAGCGTGCGCTGCGGCAGATGACGCCGCGATGCCAGACGGATCAGTCGATCGCTGAGGGGCACCTCATCCTCGGATCCGGTAGCCGACTCTGGGGACCGTCTCGATCAACGGGGGATCCCCGAGCCTGGCGCGCAGGCGGCTGATCGTCACCTTGACGGCGTGGCTGAACGGATTGGCGTTCTCGTCCCAGACGCGCTCGAGCAGTTGTTCGGCCGAGACGACCACTCCCTTGGCGATCAGCAGCTGCTCCAGCACGGCAAACTCCTTGGGGTTGAGCGCTACCGGCGCTCCGCCTCTGCTGACAAGTCGGCGCGCGGGGTCCAGCGTCAGATCGCCCGCCGACAGCGTCGGCGCGGTTCGCGCTCCTGCTCGACGCGCGAGCGCCTGGATCCGCGCGACCAGCTCGGAGGCGTCGAACGGCTTCGGGAGGTAGTCGTCCGCTCCGAGCCCGAGCCCCTCAACACGGTCCGCCACGGTGGCGGCGGCCGTGAGCATCAGAATCCGGGTGTCGTGCTCCTCGGCCACTAGGCGGCGACACACGTCGTCACCGTGGATGCCGGGAAGGTCGCGGTCGAGCACGACCACGTCGTAGTCGGTGAGCGCGATGTGGGCGAGCGCGTCGCTCCCATCGAAGGCGACATCGACCGCCATCCCGAGCCGCCGCAGGCCGGCGGCGACCGTGAGCGCCAACCTTGCGTGATCCTCGACGAGCAGCACTCGCATCATGTCCTCCTTGCCAGCGGTGGCAGGCCTCCTCGCCGGCGGTGCCAGGCGCACAGACCGCGAGCGGCCGCTGCCGGCGTGAACCCAGGATGCTGGACGACCGGTTTCAAAAAGGTAACTGCGTTACGCGTGCGTGACGACCGCGGGCGTACAACCGGCTCCGTGAGCAGCAACCAAGCCGCGCACCTGAGGCTCGACTACCGTTCCCGTGAGTTCACCGGATGGGAGTGGGGCAAGACGCTCGGCGGGCACGACGCGTCCAAGGAGTTCAAGCTCGCCGGCCATCACTACCGGATCGGCCTGCTGAGGTTCGGCCAGGAGACCGGGTCCAACCCAATCTACGAACCCGAGCCGTCGGACTCGGCGATCGCCTTCAAGCGCACGCTGCAGCGGAAGTTCGGTGCCTATTACTCGTTTCGCTACCACGGCGGGCTGGGGGGCCGCAACGAGTTCCGCGTGCAGTGCTACAGCGTGTTCGCCAAGCCCAAGCAGTCGAGCTTCGGCGCCCAGCTGTACGTCGTCTACGAGCCCCACGTGCACGCTGGCGATCCCGCAGCTGAGGCGCAGCTCAAGTGGATCCAGGTCGCGCACTGGCGCGGCACCGGGTCCCCGTCGCCACGCCCGTACGTGGACAACACCGAGTGCCCGAACCCGTTCTTCATCAGCGGTGGGCTGATCTCGATCCACGGCACCCGGGTGTTCAACTTCGACAACCCGATCACCGCACAGCCATCGTCCGGCAAGGGCCGCAATCACCCTCTGTCGGCCAGGTACCTCGCCGAGACGTTTCTCGCGCGCGACACCCTGACCAGGGACAAGGCGGGCAAGGACGTGATCGAGATCTTCGCCGGGCTCAAGTACGGCTGGCAGCTCCGGGAGGTGACTTGATGAACGCGCCTGGGTCGTCGGACGGGTCGCATGTCTCCCGCCGTGCCCTGCTTCGAGGCGCCGGAGCGCTCGGGCTGTCGGTGGCGGGTAGCTCCTGGTTCCGAGCCGTGTCGGCGCTTGCCGTGCCCGCGAGCAAGCTTCACGGCGCCGCGCAGCCACGACAGGCTTCAGCAGAGCATCTTCTGCTCGACTACCGCACGAGCCAGCCGACCGGTTGGCCGCCCCAGCAGCATCTCCGCAACGGGGTTGGGGTCACGATCGGCGGACACGTCCCATCGGCCTCGCTCAGCCTCGATGGCATCGCTTATGAGGTAAGCCTGCTGGCATTCGGGCAGTCGGGGAACAGCCCCGACCCCGTCTACGAAGGCGAACCCGCAGACGCGACGATCGACTTCAAGCGCACCCTGCAGAAGGCATGGGGCACCTATTACGCGTTCCGCTACGTCGGCGGCTTCAGCGGCAGCAGCGCGATCAGCGTGCAGTCCTACAGCGTGTTCGTGACCGAGCCGACCACGACCCGGCCGCAGCTCGGCTACGGCATCGATCTGTTCCTCGTCTACGAGCCCGACCCGGCCTCCAGCGATCCTCCGATCACCGCCGACCTCAGATGGATCGAGGTCACCAACGCTGGGGGAAGGTCAGGCACCGAGTTCGCCCAGCGCGCGTGTCCCTACTACTTCCCCGGCGGGCTCACGTCCGTCTACGGCAAACCGGCGTGCAGCTTCTACGGCGGTGGCCAGGGAGGCATCTCAACCAAGGCCTCGAGCGCAGCCAAACGCGCCAGCACGCGGAGGGACTCGGGCGCGGGCGAAGGCCCCGCCGTCTCGCAGCTGGTCATGGCGGAGAGCTTCCTCGTGCTCGACACCCAGCGAAAGGACCACGCGGGCAAGGGCATCATCGACATCTACGGAGGGGTCAAATGGGGCTACCAGCTCCAGGCCGTGCAGGCGTGATGCGTGACCGTCCAAGGCATCACCTGCGGTTCTGCTTGGCGCTCGTCGGCTGCGCGGTGGCGATCACGGCGTGCGGCTCCTCGAGCAAGCTGAGCCGCGTCGGATCGGCCGGGTCGGGCACGATCGCGATGCTCGACAGGTACTCGGCGTGCATGCGCGCCCACGGCGTCTCTGGGTTCCCGGATCCGAGCACCACCGAGACTCCCAACAGCTTCGGGATCGACGGCTACAGCTTCGACCTGCCCATCAGTATGAACACGCAGTCACCCGCGTACGAGTCGGCCGTGAAGACCTGTCAGAGCGTTCTCGGCAGCGGCAGCGGGCACGGTCCGTCCGCGGCAAGCCTCGCCAGGGCCAAAAGGCAGGCACTCGCTCGCGCGGTGTGCATGCGCGCGCACGGCGTCCCCAACTTCCCCGACCCGACCGTCAGCAGCAACGGTCAAGGGATCACGGTCGGGTCCGGTGGCGGGGGCATCGACCCCCAATCACCCGCTTTCCAAGAAGCCGAGAAGAGCTGCCAGCCGCAAGGCTGATTGCCGGCCGTTTGCGCGCGGCGCACGCAAACGGCCGTCGCGGACCAGCGTCAGCAGTCGCGTCTAGCCTCAGGTGCCTTGGTTGGTCCAGTGAAGGCTCGCGTGCGCGTAGGTCTTGCTGCCGCTCGAGTTCGCCAGGTAGGCGCAGAACGACCTGGGACCCGGGTGCCCCGCGATGAACCCCCAGCTCCTGCTGAAGCTTCCGTGGACCTTGTGCTTGCCGAGATAGACCTCGACGTCGGGTGCCGGCTTGTACTCCGCGTACTCGGCTTTCTCCGTGGCGTGGCATTTGATCGCCGCGGTCCCGCCGTCGACTCCTCCGCCCTGGTAGGCGAACAGGGTGTTCGCCCTGTGGCTTGCGGTTCCGGACGCTGTCACCGTGTAGCTCGCGTTGTGGTGGACTTTTCCTGATGGGCCTTTGAGCTTGAGCTTCGCACCCGCCGCCAGCGCGGTTCCGGCCGCGGCCAGCAACGCCAGAACCACGAACGTAGACCAAATGAGACGATGCCTTGGTTTCGATGCCATCACTAACTCCCGAAGTAACGCATTGAGCCTACGAACCCGGCGTCGCGGCGGAGCGATCACAAGAACGGGGTGCATTCGGCGGCCGGCAGTTGGCCTACCAGCACGATCCCGACTCGCGCTCGACCCGGACGACAGGCCCCATGGGCGGCCGCAAGATCGGGAGATCGTATGCACCTCACGACATGATCACGGATATTTTTGATCAGCCCGCAGAGGCGCGAGTGAGGATCGCAGTGAGGGACACGCGTCCGGGCAGGCAGGCAGCTCGGCTGCGATACGCTCGGCCGATGATCGACGAGAGGGCGGTAGCCCTGACGCGTTGAGCGCCCACAAGTCGGCTCCCAGCGAGATCCGCCGTTCGCGCCGTTACGGATTGGGACTAGCAAGGAGCGCTGGATTGAGCGAAAGCGCGCCGGCGGCTTTCAGATCGTGGCCGTCGAGCTCGCCGACGCTGCCATCGCGCTCCCACGGCTCGAGCCGGCCACCCAGCGGACGGTGGTACTGCTCGGTCATGAGTGGCACGGGAATCCCTGACGAGCAGGTCGAAGCTGCCGATCTGTGCGTTGAGATCCCGATGCTCGGACAGGGAGCGAGCCTCAACGTCGCCGTCGCCACCAGCCTCGTTCTCTACAGGCTGTCAGGCATGTCGTGACCCGCGCTATCCGCAGCCGAGCTGATCGCGCGTTCCAGCTGGATGCGACCGCCGGGACCTGTCAGCGCGTACGGGTCAGGGCGATGACTGGGATCGCCCGCGTCGTCTTCTTCTGATATGCCGCGTATCGACTGGCGTTGTTGTCGTTGACGAGCTTCCACACACGGGCATAGTCGGGGTCGTCGGGCCCGATCTCGGTGGCGGCAGCCTGGAATCGGGTCCGTCCGATTTGGACCTGCACGTCGGGCTTGGCGCGGAGGTTGAGCAGCCATGCCGGGGCCTTGGGAGCGCCGCCCTTGGACGCAACGACCAAGTAGCGGTCCCCGTCCATGGCGTAGACGAGCGAGTTGGTCCGTGTCTGGCCGCTCTTACGCCCGGTCGTTCGCAGCATCAGGCAAGGCACGCCGAGCATCCGGTGCCCGACCAGGCCGCCGGTGCGCTCGTAGATGAAGGCGTGGATCTGGAGGATCGTGTGGAAGGCGCGTTCGGAGATCGACATGACCGCACACACTACGCCGGCATCGGCTGAGTTCTCGCATGCAACACGGAACGGCCATGTCGCCCGAGAGGCGGTGCGCCTTCGAGCGGAGCGGGAGACCTGCTGGTGCCGATCGATGTGGTCGAGGTGGATCAGGGGTGCGCCCGGCGGCGGGCCGGCGCTTGTACGCCAACCTGGGCATCCAGTTGCCCACAACGACTGAGTGCATAGGCCATTCACCTTGCTGCGAGAACGGGCAGGCCCCCCGTAGATCGCAACTTCGTGGACACTTCATCGCGCGGGAACGGGAGCTTCGCCGCGAGGACTGCGGCCGGCGCAGCCGGACGGGCCGCCAGCGGAGCGCCACCAGGAGGCGCCGCCACCAGATACGGCTGAGCGGTGCCTGTGTCGATCGCATAAGCCGGTGGCGGTGGTCTGCCGGTTGGGACAGATCGGGCGGCTCAGCCAGCCCTGGCGCTCACGGTTGAGACCCTATTCGCCGCGTGGCTCTCGCTTGACCACGGTGCGATTCGCGTGCAGGCGACCCGCGACGTATCTCCAAGTGGTGACTGCCCGTCCTGAGGAGCAGCAGGTGCCGTCATCAGGGCCGTACCAGGCTTCTTTCACGATGATCCTGTCGGCGTTGAAGCGGAGGCCGTAGAGGAGTGGCACGTGGCTGGTCTGTGGATTCAATGGTTGGCGTGGGGTGAGTATCCCTACGACGCGGAGTGAATCGCCCATTGCTCGGAAGACCACGTAGGAAGATCGAAGTTGGCCGTCGGCCGTGCCCCCTGCATTGCTGCACATCACGCCGACGGCAGCTACGGGCTGTGGGCTCCCTCCGAGGGCAAGCATCCCGTAGACCGCCTTCCCAGCTCCGCTGACCTGCACCGTGGCCCACCAGGGCCACAGAGCGGAATGTACAAACGTAGGCTTGTGGCTCAGCCTGATTGGCTGCGACGCGCCGCAGACCTGGGCGGGCAGCGTGGCATCGGACCAGTCGACCCGGTGCAGGTCCGAAGAGGCGAGATGGACTCGATAGGGAGGATTAGGCAGTGCAGTGGGCTTGAGGCGGAGCTTCCGCCAAGGGTTCGGGCAGAGCAGCTGCCGCATCTCGATGGGCGTGCCGGCTCGACAGTCGTCTGAGAAGCGTGTCTGGACGTCAGTGATTTGCTCCCAGTTCTTGCGAGAGCGTTCGAAGACGACAGCTGCTGCCCCCTGTTGCGCATACCCCTGGTCGCTGACGAGCCGCACGCCGACGATCGCAAACTCGGGAGTCCCGTGCGAGAAGCGGACGCGGACGACCTCCGGATGGTCCTTTGACCGACGGATATGCACGCTCGGGTCCCACAAAGGCACGCTGCTGGCTTCATATGACCACAAGGATCTGACCGCGCGAATCAGCGGCCTCGTCCTGGCAGTTGCGGCTATCCCGGTGATCCCGGTGTCCTTCGCCGCTGCAGAAGCACGAGGAACGGGACCGCCGAGGCTATCCGGCCTGGTGACGGTACGAGTCGAGGTTCCAGCGCATCCCGTTAGCGCCCCGGCACAGACGACGGCGGCGACGAGTGCCGCAAGGCGTCTCAGCCACCATCCGTCATTGTTGATGTTCTCACCTCCTACGCGACGACCGGCCGGTGTGACGGATTCCCACATTGGCTGACGAGACGATACGGCCCATGTCCTCATTCAAGAAATGGGAACGGGCGTCGAACCAATCCTCGATTTCCGTGGGAAGAGAGCGGACGACCCGAGGCCGACGCTGCTGCTCGGATGCTCGAGCTGATCCGCGCGCACGATGCCGAGCAGACACTGCTCGAGCGTGACGCCGAGGAGCGCCGCCGTCTGGTGGGACCTTCCGTGAGCTGGCCCGCGACTACCTGCAGTGGCTCGAGGACATCGACGGCGCCAAGCCTTCGACGCTTCGCGACTACCGCAGTCAGCTGGCCGAGCCCGGCCAGGCTCACCTTCGTGGCAGTGGTACCGCCCGTGGCCTGATCATGACGGCTCTCGGTGATCGTCCTGCCAGGGAGGTGACGACGCGCGAGGTCGACGATCTGCTGCGTTCGATCGCCTCGACCGGCGTCGCCCCGCGCACGGTGAACATGGCCCGCCGGCTGATCTGCGCGATCTTCAGCTACGGGATGCGTCCCAGCACCTTCGCCCTGTCGGCGCATCCTGCCCAGCACGCAGACCGGCGCCGGTAGCCTGACGCCGCCTCGCTTGCCTTCTACTCACCAGAGCAGATCGAAGCGTTGGCTCGATCGCTGGAAGACGGCAAGCATCGCGATCCTGCTCAGCCGCCGAGGTCGAAGCTCGCGCTTGCGACGACGCCCAGGACGCCGAGCTGGGCCGCGTCGCCGCCTACGCCGGTCTCCGGCGGGGTGAGCTGGTGGCGCTGCGCTGGCGAGACGTCGATTTCGTTGGTTCCCAACTCGTCGTCCGGCGGACGCTCTCAGGCGATGTCGAGCTCCGTTCGACCAAGAGCCGCCGAGTTCGCCAGGTGCCGTTGCCCGACCAGGCCGCTGCGGCGCTCGATCGGCTCAGCCGCCGCGGCGACTTCACGGGCCCGGACGACTACGTCTTCGCCAGCCGGCTCGGCCGCCGCCTCGATCCGCCTGCTGAGGAGGGGTCATAGAGCCTCCGCGCACTGTGTAGTAGAGGCTTCTCTTTTTGTCGAGGTGATCGGTCCTGTACTGGGGATCAAAGACTTGCGGTTTGGTGCCGGGCTTGGATGTCCGGGGCCGAACCGCGAGTGCCCGCGAACAAAGCTGATTCGACTCGCCGCTGGGCCTTGTCGCGTCGACTGTCTCTCAAGGAAGAGACGAGACTGGCCGGATGCTGCCCGTGAGCAGCGATGGGAGTTCGACTGGACAGTGGACGAGTCCGTCGACGGTTGTATTCGCGGCGAGGGGATTACGCGGCGAGCATCGCCGACACGCCCGCGCCGCGAGCGCGGGCTTGACGCCGACCGTTGCGCCAAAGGTGGTCGCCTCAATGACTGCGGGGCCTGAGGGAGCAGCACGAGTCGTCAGCGAGTCCACGCTGCCAACTACATCGGTACCCGGTGCACCGCTTGACGATATACCGGAGGCCGATATAAAGTGGTTGCATGGAAAGTCCCGCATCAGAGCCGACCTTTGCCTCGACGGCAGTCGCTGAGCACAGCGACAGCGGCCGATCAGCTAGTCGCGTCGGTCTCGCCATAGCTCTGTTGGTCCTCGCGTTGTTCCTGGTTGTGATCTTGTTCGTCGTCGTGGCGCCGTCCGCTGGCGCCGCTGGTGGGTGTGGTGGAGGCTGACACTCTTGAGCTCGCGGCCGGCGCATCGTCGCGGGCCGCTGTCGCGCACGCACGGCTTCGCACGTCGCATCGAGGCCTTGGCGCTCATCGATGGGACTCGCCCCGGGCTTGGCTGAGCGCGACCGTCGTGCTGACGATTGGCGCCCTTCTAGTCGCGGTCGCGCTCGCTCCGTCTGCCTCGGCAGCGCCCAGTCGCGGCCTCGCCTGGCTCCTGTTCGTCGGATCGTCGGTCCACGTTGCGGGCACCGGCTGGCTGTACACGATTCCTGAGGTTCGTTCCCACGCGCGGCAGCATCCTTGGCGGTATGTCTTCGCACCGGTCTGCCTGGTCGTGGCAGGCGGGCTTGCGGCGACGCTGGTTTCCGCTGCTGCGTTCGGGTGGCTATTGCTGCCTTACTTCGGGTGGCAGTTCGTGCATTTCCAGAAGCAGAATCTTGGGATGGCGGCCCTAGCTGCCTCCTCGCGAAGCCTGGCACCGTTGGGGCCCAAGGAGCGCCGCGCCCTGAAGGTCGCCGGAGTCGCCGGAGTCGCGGGTCTCGTTGCACACCCCAGCCTCCTCCAACTACGGGTTGACCCCGGACTCGGAGCGCTCTTTCCCGTCGCGGCGATGGCCTTTGCCGCAGCCGTCGTCGTCGGCTTGTACCTGCTCGCCAGCCGCCCGCGTTCTGAGCGGCCGGCCGGGTTTTGCATTGTGTACCTGACCTCGCTGTGCTTTTCGTTGCCCGTGTTTGTGTTGCGCTCGCCATACGCGGCCGTCGGGGGGATGACGATTGCCCACGGGTTGCAGTACCTCTTGCTCATCGGACTCGTCGCGGCCAGCACGCAGCGTGGGACGAGCCGTGTCGTGCGCTTGGCTGTCTTGGCGAACGTCGCGCTGATCGGTGGCCTCGTGCTCAACGTGGCGTCGCACCTGCACGGAGGCGATGCCGTGGCGCGATGCCTGTTCGGCGCGTATCTCGGTGTCGTGATGGCTCACTTCGTCATTGACGCCGGCATCTGGCGGCTCCGGGATACGTTTCCGAGACAATTCCTGTCGGCTCGGGTGCCATACCTGCTGGGGTCGAGTTTGCAGCGGTACACAAGTCCGGTTGACGATAGATCGGCTACCGATATATGATGCGACTCGTGCCTCGATCCACGGCGAACCGAAGCAGCGAACAGGGTGGACCGGAAGCGCTCGCAACATTTGGTCGCTACGCGGGCCCCGCGACCCTGATCCTGTCGAGTCTTGCCGGAGGAACCAAGCATGGTTACGCGCTAACCAAGGACATCGAAGAGTTTGCCGGTGTTCGGCTGGCTCCTGGAACTCTTTACGAGGCGCTTGCGCGATTGGATGGCCAGGGACTCATCGAGGCTCTCGAGAGCAGCGATCGACGCCGTCCGTATCAGTTGACGGCTGTCGGGGCGAGGGCGCTCCGGTCGCACCTCGACGCCCAGCGCCAGGTCGTCGACGTGGGGCTTCGCCGACTCGCGTCCAGCTCGAGCGCCGCATGAGCAGGCCGGACAGAGCGGCCGCACGGCGCGCTGAGCGACTGCTGCGCTGCTATCCCGCCCGCTGGCGCGCGCGGTACGGCGAGGAGTTCACGCAACTGCTGATCGACGACTTCGCCGAGCGTCCCCGATCCCTGACGCGTACCGTAGACGTGGTTCGGTGCGGCCTGAATGCGCGACTCACGCACACGGGTCTCAGCCCGGACTCATCTGACGCGGATCGTCAGATCCGGACGGGTTTGGCTGCTCTTGGCTGTGCGATCGCCGCTTTCATGGCTTTCGGGATCGCCATCTGGTCGCAATTGACGATCGGCTGGCAATGGTCAGCCCCCAAGGCACCGGCGACCAAGGTCGCAATGGTCGTCATGTCTGCCGCCGTCGTCGGGTTCGTCACGGTGGCGCTGCTCTCAGCGCTACCTCTTGGATGGACGGTGTACCGCGAATTGCGGAGGGGTCGGACACGACGTCTTGTCGGCCCGCTGGCACTTGCCTCGGCGGGGATGGCGGCGCTGATCCTCGGCAGCATCCACTTCGGGCATGGATGGCCCGGTACCGGTGGGCATCCGTGGGCGGACCGCGGCCTCGTGCCCGCCGGGGTCGCTCGCTTCTGCTGGGCGGCAACGCTATGGATCACCTCATACTGGGCGCATCCGGGCGCACTTTCATCCTTCCCGGCCGCCGAGGTTGCGTGGATGGTCGCGAGTCCGATTGCACTCGCAGCGACCTTGGTCGGTGCCGCGAGGACGCTTCAGTGGCTCCCGCTGTCACCTCGCGTGCTCCGCTACGAAGCTTGGCTGGGGACCGCCGCAACCGCTGCGATGGCTGCGTTCCTCGCCGGCGCGGGTAGTTGGGTGATCTCCGGTGGACCCGCCCCACATCGCCTGTTCACAGTCGGAGCGATCGACAACGTGGGGCTCGTGGTCATGGCCGCCGCTCTGGTGCTGGCGTTCAGGGCAGCAGAGCGAGCGATCATGGCGCCCCCAGGCTCGGCCGCGGCTTCCTGACCTAGTGCGATGACTCACCCCGAGGGAATACCCACCTCGGAGGGGTCGGTTCGGACGTGGTCGCGCCGGCGCTTCCTGGCGGTGGGCATCGGAGGCACGATGGCCACCGCGTTCGCGGGCTTCGAGCTCGTCGACCAAGGGGTGCTCCCTGGTAAACAGACCCTCGACGAGCTCGACGGCGCCTGCTCGGTCGCCAGCCCTGCACTGACCTTCACCAACGCCGGTCCATCCCGTACCGGACGCTTCTTCTCCAAAGCGCGCGGGCGGGAGGTTGAATACACGATCGCGTATCCCCCAGCCCACAGGCCAGGCAGCGAGCTTCCGCTCGGTGTCGTCCTGCACGCCTTCGGCGGAAACCACGCATCGAGACTCGGGGGATTGAGCCTCGCTCAAGCACTCGCCGCAAGAAGACACGGATTGGCCCTGCCACCGATAGCACTTGTCCAGGCCGACGGCGGCGGCCTGTACTGGAACGCACACCCGGGGGATAACCCCATGGCGATGCTCACCCATGAACTGATCCCGATGTGCCAGCACCTCGGTCTTGGACGATCCCAACGCTCCATCGGCGCAATCGGGATCTCCATGGGCGGCTACGGGGCGCTCCTGCTCGCCGAGAAACACCCGCACCTGATCGCCGCCGTAGCTGCCATCAGCCCCGCCGTCTGGACAAGCTACGCCCAGGCCCATTCGGCCAATCCAGGCGCCTACGCCTCCGCAGCCGATTACGCCAGCGATGACGTCGTGACCCACGCTTTAGCGCTCGCCAGAATACCCGTCCGGGTCGCGTCTGGAAGCGACGACCCATTCCACCCAGGAGTTGTTGCGCTCGCCAAAGCGCTTCCGCCATCCGCGACCGTCGAGATCACCCAGGGCTGCCACGACGGTTCCTTCTTCGCAAGCCAGCAGCACGCATCGCTCGCGTTCCTGGGTAACCACCTCGCCAGCGCCAGCATGGCCGCACACCTCGCCTAGACCTGGTCCATCCACGGGGTGGCCGGCTCTCAACCTGTTGATGCGCCAGTCACGCCGGCCATTGAGGAGCCCGCGATTACGCTCAGGGCCGAGGAACCGTGCGGCGTCGCACGGCGCAGGTCACTGCCTTGTCGCCGATCCACTCGTGCGAACGTTTGGAACGTGTTGAGCGAAGGCAATCGTCCGCCAGACCAGACCGGGCGTCCGAGTTGTTGTCCGCAGGGCAAGCGAGGGCTAGGCTCCGCGGACGATGGCTGCAGAGCTGCGAGAACTACTTGCTCCGAGCCTCGGGGTATCTCGGGAGCATCTTGCTCGGATGTTGCTCGAGTACGGCGAGGATGATTTGGCTGGCCGAGCG
>JASHQV010000004.1 GCA_030038955.1 Solirubrobacteraceae bacterium | reverse complement strand
CGTCACCGAACGGTTGCGCTTGCTTCGCAACCGCCCGCTCCAGGAGTTCCGCTTCGCCTACTCGCTCACCTCGCTCCCAGTCAAGGCCACGTTGCTGAGCGGCGATCTCGTTCTCCGTGACTGCCTGATCGCCGGATCATTGGGTCCCTACGACAGCGCCGGGGAGTTGCTGGAGGACGTCGTTGCCGTACAGCGGCAGATGCTGAGCGAGCTCGTGCACGCCGGCTGCCGCTACGTGCAGGTGGACGCGCCCAACTACACCCTATGGGTCGACGACAGCGCGCGGGCGCAAGCCGAGGCGCACGGCGAGTCCCAGGAGCAGAGCCTGACCCGGGCGATCGACGCCGACAACGCGGTCGCCCTCAGCGTCGACACCGTCACAACCGGCATCCACCTGTGCCGCGGCAACCGCCAGAGCACCTGGCATCGTCGCGGCGGTTACGAGCGGATCGCCGAGCAGGCGTTCACGACCCTGGCCCACGACCGCTTCCTGCTCGAGTACGACAGCGAGCGCTCGGGCGCTTTTGAGCCGCTACGGTTCGTGCCCGCTGACAAGGTGGTGGTGCTGGGGTTGATCTCCTCCAAGTCGCCTGTGCTGGAATCGGCGGACGATCTGAAGCGGCGGATCGGCGAGGCAGCGCGCTACGTCCCGCTCGAACGGCTCGCGCTCAGCCCGCAGTGCGGCTTTGCCTCGACGATCCGTGGCAACGTGCTGAGCCAGGAGGATCAGTGGCGCAAGCTCGAGCTGATGCTCGAAGTGGCTCGGGACGTCTGGGGGTAGCCACGCTACCCGAGGTCCGGATCGTGCTCGACGAGCAGGTGGCGGCGGCGTTCGACCTCGACCTCGCGTTCGCCTCCCAGCTCGACGCATTCCGCGCTCTGGCTGCCGGCCAGGCGGAGCTGTCGCCGAGGCTGTTCCTCGACGGTGACGGCACCGTTCCGACCGTGTTCGCCTACGGCGCCCGCGCCTCGATGCAAGGCCCCGCCTGTGTGCGCGTCGCCTGCGTTGGAGGTATCGAGAACCACCGCCGCGGGCTTCCGGAGCTGGATGCGATCATCGTGCTCACGGATGCCGAGACCGGTCTCGTGCGAGCCGTGCTCGAAGGGGTAGCGTTCACGCTGATCCGCACCGCGGCCGCCGCGGCCGTGGCGGCGGAGCATCTCGCGCTTCGCGAGGCACGGCACCTAGCGCTGTTCGGCAGCGGCCCGCAAGCCGATGCGTGTGCGCAGGCAATCTCCCGGGTGCGCGATCTCGCTTCGGTAGCGGTGTGGAGCCCGACGGCAGCGCATCGCGCAGCGGCGGCGCAGCGCATCCAGACGGCGGTCGGGGTCGACACACGTCAGGCGAGCTCTCCCACCGACGCATTGCGCACCGCCGACATCGTTGTCGCGGTGACCAACAGTCACACCCCCGTGTTCCCTGGACGCGAGGTTGAGCCGGGAGCGCTGGTGATCAGCATGGGCTCATTCCGTCCCGACCGCTGCGAGGTCGATGACGAGCTCCTTGATCGCACGACGCTGGTCGTGGCCGACCATCCGCCGGTGGCCTTGGCAACCGCGGGACCGGTCATCCGCTGGGCGAAGCGCTGCGGCGATGCACATATTGTCGCGATCGGCGAACTGATCTCCGGCGGGCCCGTCCGCCGCGGCGAGGAGGAGATCGTGTTCTTCAACTCAGTGGGGCTGGGCGTTCAGGATGCCGCGGCAGCGGTGGCGCTTCTTGCGGTGATCGAGGAGCGGAGCATTGGGCTCACGCTGGAGTCGCTGCGTTCGCACCTCGAGGCTTGATGCAAGATTCGGAAGTCTTGATTGCGATGGTGCTTCAGCTTTGATCGAGGACGTGATCACGCAGCTCTCGGCGGGTCGCATGGCCGTGCTCGTCGATCGGGACGCCGACGACAACATGGCGCTCGTGACGATGGCAGCGCAGTTCGTCACCCCGGATGCGTTGCGATTCCTGATGCGTAATGCGTGCGGCTACGTGTATCTAGCGCTGACAGCAGAGCGGTGCGCCCAGCTTGGCCTCGACTTCGTCGACCTCAACGACTCGCTGATCCGACCGCCTGCGACGGTGACGATTGAGGCCCGTGAGGGGATCAGCACCGGGATCGGTCTTGCTGACCAAGCGCACAGCATCGCGGTGGCGATCGATCCCACCAAGGGTCGGGAGGCGATCGTCCTCGGCGGCCACGTCAACCCGCTCAGAGCTCGTCCGGGCGGCGTGCTTGAGCGCGCCGGCTGGACCGAAGGGTCGATCGATCTCGCTCGCGCAGCGGGGCTCCTCCCGGCGGCGATCCTGTGCGAGATTCACAACGACGACGGCTCCGCCACACAGGGTGCGGACGTGACCATGTTCTGCCGCCGCCACCGGCTGCCGATGATCACGATCGCCGAGGTGATCGCGCACCGGCAGCGCACCGACAAGCTCGTCAATCGCGAGGTCGAGACGACGCTGCCGACCGCGTTCGGCGAGTTCATGGCCGTCGGCTACCGATCGCTGCTCGATGGCTCGCACCACCTCGCGCTCGTCAAAGGAGAAGTTCGGGGCAAGGCCGACGTGCTGGTCCACGTTCACCGAAGCTGCCGCTCCGGGGACATCTTTCACAGCATCACTTGTCGATGTGGGGAGAGCGTACACGCCGCGCTGGCCGCGATCGACGTCGAAGGGATGGGCGCCCTCGTGTACCTAGCCGAGGATGACGACGCATTGCACCGCGCGCAAATGGACGAGCAGCCATGGCGGGACTTCGGCGTCGCGGCGCAGATCCTCGTTGACCTCGGGCTGAGCAGCATCCGGTTGCTGACCAACCAGCGGCACGACATCCCTGGCCTCGCCGGCTACCGGCTGACGGTCAGCGATCACGTGCCCCTACGCGTGCCCGGCGACTCTCCCGCTGCTCGGGCTCGGTAGCCGGACGTGTCCGAGACCGTCTCCCGCTTACACGTCGCTACCAACAGGCCAGAGCCGTACATACGGCATCTGGCAAGCGCTTCGGCCACTGCAGAGACACCTGATGCGACGGCGTTCGCAGTTACATTGCGCTCGCGCGCACTCGGCGTCGCTCGAGCTGATCGCGCGTACTGCCGACGTTGAGAGCGTTTAGCTAGTCCTCCGTGCGTTCGTCCAGCGGCGGAGGGTCGGCGACCGTGTTCCACAGCACGTCGTGGACGCCGCCACCTAGAAGCTCGCTGTATTCGCGGATTGCCTCGCCCGCCTCACCGAAGAACTTCCGGTAATCGGCCTCCTCGACGAACTCGTCGATGTCCATCACCTCCCCGTCGCGCTCCACTCGGCGATGGCCGGTCATGTACTTCATCGCCGCCGCCATTATCGAGTGCATCACCTCGGGGTGAGACTTCTCAATCTGCTGGACCTCGTTCAGCGGGTGGGGAATACGGACGGTCACGAGTAGGGACATGGAAGGCTCCTTGAGTTGGTTGTCGCGCAGTGTAAGCTTTCGGACGCTGGTGTTCGTATAACGGCCTCTCGTCGGAAGGAGCTCTATGTCGGTGATCGACGAACGGACGACGCGCTCCCCCCGGGCTACTCCGCGGGCCGAGTGCGTCGGAAGCCTGCTTCGGCCTCCGGCGCTACGCCAGCAGTTCGCCGGGATCTACGCCGGGCTGAATACGCCGTCACCGCGCCTGCTGGATGAGGCGGGGTTGGAGCAGTTGCCCGAGCTCCAGCGCCAAGCCGATGCAGCGATTGCCGCCGCCGTCCGCCGTCAGATCGAGATCGGGCTCGATGTGATCACCGACGGAGAGATGCGCCGCTCAATGTTCACCCATTCGCTGGTAGACGCGCTTGCCGGGTTCGAGGAGAGCGACGCGGAGTTCCCGTTCACCAACGAGCACGGTGAGGCGATGGTCCCGCCGAGCGGACCCCTCATTGGGGGCCAGCGTGTCCGTCGAGTCGCCAATCCGGCGCTCGAGGAAGTCCGCTACGTGCGCTCGCTGACGGACTACCCCCTCAAGGTGACCTTCCCGGCGCCGTCGTACTGGTATTGCGAACAGCTCGACTTCAACCAGGGCGTATACGCGAGCCACCAGGACTTCGTCGACCACGTGGTCAGAATCCAGCGGGAGCTGATCGCCGAGGTGGTGCAGGCGGGCGTCGGCTACATCCAGATGGACTGGCCGTCGTACGTGGTGGCGCTCGACCCGAAATGGCGCGCGCATCTGCCCGGCCACGGCACCATGAGCCTCGAGCAGCTGATGGAGATGATGATCGCCGCAGACAACGCGGTGATCGCAGGGCTGCCCGAGGATGTGACGACCGCGCTACACATCTGCCGGGGCAACTACCGGTCGATGTGGATGACGGAGGGCTCGCTCGAGCCGATTGCGGAGCAGATGTTCGGTGAGCTGCGCTACGACCGCCTGCTGGTCGAGTGGGAGGATCCCGAGCGCGAAGGCGACTTCGGCGCGCTACGACACGTGCCCGGCGACGGCCCGCTGATCGCAATGGGCGTGGTCAGCTCGAAGTCGGCCGAGGTCGAGAGCACCGACGAGATTGAGCGGCGACTCGAGGAGGCGGCACGCTACGTACCGATCGAGCAGCTGGGGCTCACTACGCAGTGCGGATTCGCGTCAACGTGGGAGGGCAACGAGCTTGCCGAGGAGTCCCAGTGGCGAAAGCTTGCGCTGATCGTCGAGGTCGCAGACCGCGTGTGGGGCCCGTGAGCGTCTGACGCTGCGCGGTGCGCTTTTCGATTGACACAGGCGGCACGTTCACCGACTTAGTCGTCGAGCACGATGGTGTCCGGCGCCTGTTCAAAGCACCCACGACGCCCGACGATCCCGTGCGCGGGATGCTGGATGCGCTCCAGCTTGCAGCCGAGGTCGACGGCATCTCCACGAGGACGCTGCTCGAGCGCGGCGAGGTCCTGATTCATGCCACCACGTACGCGCTCAACGCAGTCCTCACCCGCACCACCGCACGCACCGGTCTGGTGGTAACCGAGGGACACGAGGCGGTTCTCGTCCTGCGCGAGGGCGGCCGCGGCGACCCGTTTGATTTCAGCTATGAGTACCCCGAGCCCTACGTGCCGCAGGCGCTGACATTCGGCGCGCCGGAACGGATCGGGGCTTCCGGGGACGTGGTGCGCGAGCTAAGTCAGGCGGCAGCAGTCGAGATCGCCCACCGCCTGGCTGCGGCCGAGGTGGAGGCGGTGGCGGTATGCCTGCTGTGGTCGATCGTGAACCCAGCGCACGAGCGGCTGCTGGGCGACGTGCTCGCATGCGAGTTGCCAGGAGTTCCCGTGACGCTCTCACACGAGCTGAATCCGGCTATCCGGGAGTACCGTCGAGCCTCCTCCGCGGCGATCAACGCCTCGCTGCATCCGCTGATGAGCAGCTACCTGAGCTCCATGCAGGAGCGGCTGCGGGAGTCGGGCTTCGGCGGACGGGTACTGCTGGTCAGCTCCACCGGATCGCTGCTTGATGCCAACACGGTCGCGGAGGCGCCGGTGCATGCGCTGAACTCGGGGCCGTCGATGGCGCCGGTGGCGGGGGTTCACGAGCTGCAGGGCGAGCGTGAGGCGACGGCCATCGTCGTGGACGTTGGGGGTACGAGCTTCGACGTCTCGGTGGTGAGAGGCGGCCACATTCCCCGCACCCGGGAGAACTGGATCGGCCCGAGGTTTCGCGGCTACATGACGGGCTTCCCGTCAGTCGACGTGCGCTCAATCGGAGCTGGTGGCGGCTCGATTGCCCACGTCGATGAAGGCGGCCTCCTGCACGTTGGCCCTGACAGCGCCGGCTCGATCCCCGGGCCGGCCGCCTACGGCCGCGGCGGTACGCAGGCGACGGTCACCGACGCCGCGCTCGTGCTCGGGTATCTCGATCCGCAAAGGTTCCTGGACGGCGCGATGCAGCTGGACCGGGCGGCGGCCGAGGCGGCGATCGCGGCTCACGTGGCCCGACCGCTGGCGCTCGGCGTACCGGAGGCCGCCGCCGCAGTCCTCGGGCTGGCAACGCAGACGATGGTCGCTGCGGTCGAGGACGTAACCACCAGCCAGGGAATCGACCCAGCCGAGGCCGTGCTCGTCGGCGGAGGTGGCGCCGCGGGACTCAGCCTGGGGGCGATAGCTCAGCGTCTCGGCTGCCGCACGGCGCTGTTGCCCCGGAGCGCCGCCGGTCTGAGCGCGGTGGGCGCGCTGGTCTCCGAGCTGGCCGCGGACTTTGCCGCCGTTCATCCGACCAGCACGGCCCGTTTCGATCGCGACGGAGTCAACGCGACGCTGGATGAGCTGCGCCGGCGCTGTCAGAGCTTCATCGAGGGACCCGGCCGCGCCGCCGCGAGCACGAGCATCGAGCTGTTCGCCGAGGCGCGGTATCCGAGCCAAGTGTGGGAGGTCGAGATACCTCTTCCAGTGGCGCGCTTCGACGGCGAAGGCGACCTCAGCCACCTGTGCGCGACCTTTCACGCCCAGCACGAGGCCACGTTCGGCTTCTCGGAGCCTGGTTCGCCCGTCGAGCTGATCAGCTGGCGCGGGCGCGCCGTATGCGAGCTGCCACAGCCGCGGCAGGCCACCGAGCCGCCGGCCCGCTCATGCCCCAAGCCGAGCTCCGGCTGGCGACGGGCATGGTTCGCCGAGGTCGGGCTCGTGCAGGTCCCGGTCCACCGGATCTCCGACCTGGCAGTTGGAACATCGGTGAGCGGACCAGCAATTGTCGAGGCGGCGCTGACGACCGTCGTGATCGGTCCCTCGCACAAAGCCCGGCGTACACCCGGAGACGCGCTCGAGCTGATGATCGGGGGCGAGCGATGAGGGAGCGTGACGGCGTTCAGCTCGCGCTGCTCTCCAGCCGGATCGACGGGATCGTCCGGAAGATGACCCAGACGCTGTTTCGAACGGCGCGCTCAGGCGTGATCAACACGGCCAGAGACTTCTCCTGCTGCGTGCTCTCCGCCCGCGACGAGCTGCTCTCGGCGGCCGAGTGTCTGCCAATCATGGCCGTGTGCGGCCCCGAGCTGATCGTGCGCTACGTGCGCGAGGTTCATCCCGCACTGCGCCGCGGTGATGCGTTTCTCCACAACTCGCCTTACCACGGCAACTCCCATGCAGCCGACCACTGCATCATCGTGCCCGTGTTCGACGCCGCCGGCACCCACCGCTTCACGGTCTTGGTCAAGGCGCACGTCGCCGACTGTGGCAACTCGATCCCCTCCAGCCTGATGGCCGCCGCCCGCGACGTCTACCACGAGGGCGCGCTGATCTTCCCGGCAGTGCAGATCCAACGCGACGGGCGCGACCTCGACGACGTGTTGCGCATGTGCCGCGCGCGCATCCGCGCCCCGCGGCTCTGGGAAGGCGACCTTCACGCGATGATCGGTGCGGCCCGTATCGGCGAGCGCGAGCTGGAGGAGCTAGCCAGCGAGGTCGGCTGGGAGGAGCTCGACGCGTTCGCCGAGCAGTGGCTGGACTACAGCGCCGAGCGGATGGTCAGCGCGATCGCGCGCCTGCCGGCCGGCCGGCGTACCGCCGAGACGGTCCACGACGCGCTGCCCGGGGTGACTGAGCCGCTGAGGATCGCGGCGACGGTCGAAGTTCGGCCTCAAGAGGGGATCGTCACAGTCGACCTGCGCGACAACCCTGACTGCCTTCCCTGTGGCATGAACCTGACCGAGTCGACGGCGCGGGCGTGCGGGATGATCGGCGTGCTCAACGCGATGAAGGACATCGTGCCGGTGAACGCCGGAAGCCTCAGCCGGACGCGCGTACTCCTGCGCGACGGCTGCGCCGTTGGCATCCCACGCCACCCAGCCAGCTGCTCACTGGCCACGACTCACCTGACGATCCGTGCGATCAACGTGGTGCAGCGCGCGCTCGCCGAGCTGGGCGAGGACGTGGGGATGGCCGAGACCGGCAGCGACATACCCGCCTCCGGCGCGGCGATCTCGGGTCATGACCCCCGTCGGGGCGGCGAGCCGTACGTCGGCCTGGTGTTCCTCGGCATCTCCGCTGGCGCCGCCAGTCCGTGGGCCGACGGGTGGATCGGAGCCGAAGCCAACACGGCGGGGATGATGTACACCGACAGCGTCGAGGTCGACGAGCTGCATTACCCGTTCCGCGTGTGGCTACAGCGGATCGTGCCAGATAGCGCCGGTGCCGGACGTCGACGCGGAGCTCCGTCACTGCACGTTGAGTACGAGCCTGTGGGTGCGCCGCTGACGGCGATCTGGATGACCGATGGGACTGACCACGCCGCTGCGGGTGTGCGAGGCGGCCATCCGGGTGCGTGCGCGCATCAGTATCGCCGCACGACCCTGGGAGAGCTCGAGCCGCTGCCCGGTGCCGGAGAGATCGTGCTCGAGCCCGGGCAGCGACTCGTCTCATACTCCCCCGCCGGAGGCGGCTACGGGCCGCCGGGCGAGCGCGAGCTGGAGCGTATCGCCCGCGATGTGCGCGAGGGCTGGGTGAGCCCGGAGGCCGCGCGAGAGGTGTATCGGGTCGTAGTCGACGCTGCGGGAAACGTGAACGAAGTCGCGACAGTTGACCTCCGACACAGCCCGAGCTAGAGTCCCTTGTCCTGCATTCGAACAAACTGGTCGATAATCGGTCACTT
>JASHQV010000229.1 GCA_030038955.1 Solirubrobacteraceae bacterium | reverse complement strand
GCGCTGACCGCGACATTGACGTCGTGGCTGGCCATCAGCGCGTCCGCCAGCACGCCGATCTCGAGGCCGGCGGAGCCGATGTAGGCGAAGTACCGGGGTCGCGACTGCGCCAGCGAGACATCGAGCACGTCAGCCGCGGCGTCGAGCGCCTCGCGTGGATCGGACGGCGCCTCCGGCATCGGGCTACTCAGCAGCCGATGATGGCGAGCGCCCGGCAGCGGCTGTCCGGGCCGCGCGTGGTCGAAGCTCCTCCACGCCGCGAGGATCAGCTCGGCCGCGTGCCCCAGCACGTGCTCGCGGCCCGGCAGCGGCAGCGATGGGCGGGTCGCCCCCGCGTCCTCCTCGGCAGCCGCCTCACCCACGGACTCCACCTCGCTCACGGTGACTTGACTGTAGTGCGTGGGCGCGCGGTGGCGTGCGCTCGCCGCCTGCACGTGTTCGTGACTGGCGCCGGTACGATCGACTCCCGTGACGCTGACGCGGCTGCTGCTCAACATCATCTGGCTGGTGCTCGCCGGCTTCTGGATGGCGCTCGGCTACGCCCTGGCGGCGCTGATCTGCTTCCTCCTGATCGTGACGATCCCGTTCGGGATCGCCGCCCTGCGAATCGGCGCGTTCGCACTGTGGCCGTTCGGGCGTACCGTGGTACGGCGCCCGGGCGCAGGGCTCGCCTCGGCGCTCGGCAACGTGCTCTGGCTGCTGCTGTGTGGTTGGTGGCTCGCGCTCGGTCACCTGATCAGCGGGATCCTCCTGTGCCTGACGATCATCGGCATCCCCCTGGGCCTGGGGAGCTTCAAGCTGATCCCCATCTCGCTGCTGCCGCTGGGGCGGGAGATCGTGCGCATCGACGACGCGCGGGCGTGGCTCTGACACCCGACGCGCGCGCCACTGTCGCGTGCGCTCCGCCGATCCCGATTGCGCCCACAGGCGTCAGATGCGATCCATCGCCGACCAGGTGAGGCACTACAGTCTCCGCGATGTCGAACGCCTCCGAGACATTCTCGGCCGCGCAGGGCGTGGCGTTTCAGGTGGAGCGGCTGGAGTTCGTGCCCGGAGAGCACTGCGAGCTGCGGGGCACGTGGTCCGGGGTGCGCGGTCGCCGCTTCATGCGGCCGGCGCTGACCGTGATCGTCGACGGACGTCCCGTGCGCCTGCTGGCGGATCTCGCGCACAAGCCGTGGGCGGCAGAGGAGGGCCAGCCGTGGGTGGCAGCGTTCCCGTGCGAGCTCGACGGAGCCGAGATCGGCGAGGCGGAGCTGACCGTGGCTCCGGACATCACGATCCCGCTAGCGCTGCCCGGTAGCCGACCCGCATCGGGTCGGCGTGGGCGTGCCGGCTCCGTCGTCGCCACCGCCGCCGGTGCCCGCCGGCCGGCGGCGAAGCTGCAGCCGGCGCCTGGGCGTCGTGACGACCAGCGGACGCCCGCCTCGGGTCGCGCCAGGACGGCCGCTCAGAGCCGCTCCGGCGGGCCGGTGCCCGAGACCCGCGCCAGCAAGACGGCATCGGAGCGCCGGCAGCTCGCCGACAAGCAGATCGCGGACCTTCAGGCGGAGCGGGGGCGGCTGCGAGACGAGCTCGACGGCGTCAGGAAGGAGTTCGATGACCTCCGGCAGCAGCGCGACCGTGCGCTCGGCGAGCGGGGATCAGCGGTGGCGGCGCAGACGCGGGCCGAGACCGAGCGCGGCGCCGCTGTGGCCGCGCGAGACCAGGCGCTCGCGGAGCGGGACACGGCGCTCGCCGTACGCGACCACGCGCTGGCCGAGCGCGATGCCGCCACGGCCTCGCAGCGCCAGCTGGAGGCCGACCGGGAAGCCCTTGCGCGCACCAACGACCGGCTCCAGAGCGAGCTGTCCGACCTGATCTCCGCTCGCCGCGGCGCCGTGCTGGTGGCGCGGCGCACGACCGCGTTTCCACCGGCCTCGCGCCGCTCCGCGCTACTGCTGCCGAGGGCGATTGGGCTGCTGGTGCTGGTGCTCGTCGCGGTGATCGCGCTGCTCGTCCTGCACGTGATCTGAGTTGGCGGTCCGGCCGCCGGCGATCCCGCCGGGATCCCGGCAGCTCGGCCCGAGTCGCGGGCGACCGGCGCGACCGGCGCCATCGGCTCACAGGCCGATGGCGCCGAGTGAATCGAGGTCATCGATCGCGGCGGCGATCCGCTCCACCAGCATCAGCGCCGTCTGCGCGGGCTGGAAGCGGGGTTGCAGTCGCGCCCGCCCGAGCGTGTAGATCCAGGCGAAGTAGGGGTACAGGGTGGCCTGTCGGTAGGCGCGCCAAGCTGCCGTCGGCGTCGGCGGGTCGCCACCGGCCGCGGCGAGGTGCTCGAGGTAGAGGTTGAGCAGCTCGCGTTCCCGGGCACGACGGTCCTCAATCGTCAGCGCCGTCGCCAGCAGGTAGGCGACGTCGTGGGCCCACGAGCCCTGCAGTCCCACCTGCCAGTCGAACACGCCGACCCTTCCGTCCTCGGTCAGGTAGGTGTTGGCGACGTGGAGGTCGCCGTGCAGATAGGTGCGAGGACCTCGAGCGGCGAGCGTCAGCGAGCGAAGCATGCCCTCGTGGAGGTCGCGTCGGCGTCGTTGCAGCCGCGGCGGGATCACCGCCCGC
>JASHQV010000022.1 GCA_030038955.1 Solirubrobacteraceae bacterium | reverse complement strand
TGGAACTCGACCGCGCGGCGCCGCTCGTAGCGATCGTGCATGAGCTCGAGCCTCACGCCGACAGTGACCACGCGGACGTGAGCGTGCTGCTCGAGCGTTCGCAGCAGCACGCGTTCGAGGCTCAGGAGCCTCGCGTCGGCGCGGTGCTCGAGACCGCCCGTCCAGCCGACGACGATCCCCTCGTGGCGCGGCCGGCGGCCGCGCAGAAAATCGCGCGGCAGGTAGTTGTCGATGACCACGACATGGCGGCCGCCGGCGTCTCGGTACTTGTCGGCGAGGATGTCGTTCGGCGTCGTCACGAGGTCGGCCAAGCGAATCGCGCGAACCTGCCAGACGTGGTCACGTTGTGCCGCGAGACCGCCGTGCCTGCGATATGTGGGGCTCTCCCTGGGGATCGCGGTGGCATCGTCGTCGTTGTCCCAGCTGACCGCCACGCCGGAGTCACGCAGCTCTCTCAGGGCTCTGATCAGCCCGGGGTCGGATGCCCGGTACACATGCACGAGATCGCAGCGGCGCAGCTGCGCAAGCGGCAGACGCTCGGTGGACGGCCCGCACCACACGAGCTCGTGGCCGCGACGAGCGAGCACGTTCGCCGGAATCAACGCCCGGTACTGGGCGTTGACCCAGGAGTCATCTCTGTATACGACCGCGAAGCGCAACTCGAACAACACTCGAAGTTTCTGCGAGCGGTACGACCACTATATAGACAGCGCCGTCTATGAGGACGCAGGCTGCTCAGCAGCGCGAGCACGACGGCAGGGCTTTGGCGCTGAGCGCACGAAGCGCAATTCCATCGCATCCAGGAACGCCTGGAAATCGACCAAAGCGGCCTTGGTCTCGCCAAAGTCGCGGGCAAGGGCGGGCAGCGGCTGGTCGTTTTCGGCCGAGATTGCGGAGCGATCAGCTCGCGGTCACGCGGAAGATCGGGTGATCAGGTGCGATCCGCCGGAGCTCATGATCGGGAGCGTCCGGTCCGGCGCCGCCAAACAACGCTCCCACCTCGAGCTTCCACTTCTGCAGGTACGCGCGGAGCACCGGCGGCTTCTCGTCGTCCGCGAGCTCAACGGCGGTGAATGGCTGTGCTCGGCTGCCGATGCGCAGCCTGCCTTGTCCGCTGGCGCGGAGGTTCTTGACCCACTGCGTATGACCGCGGGGGGCGACCAGGTATTCGGCGCCCTCGTAACGCAGCAGGTTGACCGGAGTGCGTCGCCATTGACCGGACTTGCGGCCCTTGACCTCCAGTACGCGAGAGCCGTACACGCTCACGCCCAGGCGGGTCAGCGCGGCGACGACGCGATTGAAGACCTTGGTGGTGAGCCATCCGGGAGGCTGGTAGTGCTGTCCCACGACAACGGCTCCGTCAGCTTGCTGGCCGCTCGCGACGACGCCGCGCGTCCTCCGCATCGCGCGACTGACCTGCGCCCGTCTTGCCGGCGGCGTCGAAGCGCATGCCAACCCTCGCCACGACCACGCCGGGCTTGCTGTTCAGCGCGTTGCTCAGCACCAGATCCATGTGGTTGTGCAGGAGGATGTAGCGCAGCTTCTCGGGGATCGCGACCGGGATCAGGACGACGACCTGTTGATCCCGGGTCCGGCAGAGCTCGTCTATGTATTGCACTATCGGTGAGACGACCGAGGCGTACTCGGTGCGCAGGATCTGCAGCGGCACCCCCGGGTGCCATTCCTGCCACCGCCGCTGCAGCGCATCGAGGTGCGGCTCGGCTTCCTCCGAGTATTCGAGCGCGACGTGGATCGCGATGATCTCGTCGGACAGCGACAGCGCCTCGCTGAGGGCGTAGCTGGTCAGCGATGACACAGACACGATCGGGACTACGACCAGCGAGTGCCTGCCGCTCGGCGGCGGTGGGATCGTCCCGATTCCCAGCGCCCTGCCGGCCTGCTCGTAGTAACGATGGATCCGCGTGAACAGGTACATGAACAGCGGTACCGCCAGCACCACGACCCATGCGCCTTCGGTGAACTTGGTCAGCAGGAAGATCACGGTGGCGATCGCGGTCACCACCGCTCCGAGCCCGTTGACGGAGGCTCGGTAACGCCATCGCGGTGGCCTGCCGCTGCGCCAGTGCACGACCAAGCCGATCTGCGACAGGGTGAAGCCGGTGAACACCCCGATCGCGAACAGCGGAATCAGGGTGTTGGTGTTGCCGCCCACCGCGACCAGCAGGGCACCTGACATGATCGCCAAGGCCCAGATGCCGTTGGCAAACACCTGCCGATCACCGCGCAGCGAGAAGAGATGGGGAAGGTAGTTGTCTCTGGCGAGGAGGCTGGCGAGTACCGGAAGCCCTCCGAACGAGGTGTTGGCAGCGAGCGCGAGCACGACGGTTACGGTCACTGAGACGACGTAGTAGGCCCACGTGCGCCCGACGGACAACGCGGTGATCTGGCTGAGCACCGTCTGATCGGAACGTGGCCCGATGTGCCAGCGATGTGCCAGCACGGCGAGGCCAAGCAACATCACCCCGAGGATCAAGCCGAGCAGCAACTCGGTGCGCTTGGCTCGCGTGACGCGGGGCTGCTTGAACAGCGGTACGCCGTTGGCGATCGCCTCGACGCCGGTGAGAGCGCTGCAGCCGGCCGAGAATGCCTTCAGGATCAGCAGCACGCCGACGGTCTTCAGGTAGTGCGTGGGTAACAGTGAATGCCCCGGCTGTCGGGTGTGCAGGCCGAGCGGGTGGATCAGCCCGATCGCGATGATCGCGAGGATGCCGACGATGAACAACATCGTCGGCAGCAGAAACGCTCTGGCGGTCTCGCCCAGCCCCCGCAGGTTCATGATCGTGACCAGCGCGAGAATCCCGAGGCAGATCGGCACGGTCGCCGGGTCCAGGGCCGGGAACGCCGAGACGAGGGCGCCGACTCCCGCTGCGATCGAGACGGCCACCGTCAGCGTGTAGTCGACGATCAGCGCGGCTGCCGCCAGGCGGCTCGCGCCGGCTCCCAGATTCGCCCTCGACACCGCGTAGGCGCCGCCGCCGCCTGGATAGGCGTCGATCACCTGGCGGTAGGAGAACACCAGGATCGCCAGCAGCATGACGATCGCCACCGTCAGCGGCAGCACGAGGTGGAGCGCGCCGGCTCCTGCCGCGGCCAGCACCACGATGATCGCTTCGGGGCCGTACGCGACCGAGGTGAGCGCGTCGAGCGACAGCGCCGACAGCCCTTCCACCGGCGTGATCTGCTCCTTCGAGAGACGCCGGAACGACAGCGGTGACCCGATCAGGAGCCGCCAGGTGCGGCTCCAGGCCCCGGTGGGAGCAGGGTCTCCGGGCACGGCCGAACTCTAGCCAGTCGCCGTTCCATGGGCCCAGACGCGCGCTTCTCGTGCTCGCCTTCCCGGCCGATCAGCTGCGCCCCGCCAGCGGCGTCTCAGCTCAATCTGACGCGTTGGTCGCCGGCGCAGGCACCGGCTCCTCGACGACCTCTCGCTCGGGCTGGGCGCGCGGGACCCCGCGCAGCACGACCACGAAGGTCGCGACGAACACGCTGGCCATCACGTAGAACACGGTCTGGGTCGAGTGCGCGAACGCCAGCTGCACCTGGTGCACGAGCTGGTGTGGAGCGTGGAAGCTCGAGCCGCTCGTCGGCGCGCCCGATCCGAGCGCGGAGGCGACGGAGTGGGCGACCCGCGGTGGCACGCCCGCGCGGGTGAGCACCGGGGTGACGGTGTGGTCGGTGCGGCGGATCAGGATCGACCCGAGAATCGCCAGCCCGAGACTGGCTCCGAAGTTGCGTGCGGTCTGGGTGATGCCGGTGACCTCGCTGTAGGTTCCGCTCGGCGCCCGGTTGACCGCGTCGGTGCTGGCCGGGCCGAGCATCATCCCGAGCCCGACGCCGGCGAAGATGATGTTCAGCGTCTGGTCGCCCAGCGACAGGTGCAGCAGCTGTCCCGCGAGCAGGTAGAAGCCGACCGCGGCGAGCGCCGCGCCGAGCACGAGCGGCTTTCTGACGCCGCCCCGGTCGAGCATCCGGCCGCCGATCTGGGCGGCGACGACGAACCCGATGAACCAGTACAGCAGGTACTCGCCCGCGTTCGAGGACGATTCGCCGAGCGCGATCTGCGCGTACAGCGAGGCGAAGAAGAAGAACGGCACGAACACGATCGACATCAGCGCCAGCGCCGCCGTGTCGACGGCGAACCCTCGGTCGGCGAAGATCGCGAGTCGTAGCAGCGGCTCCGGCGTGCGACGCTCCCAGGCGAGGAAGGCGACGCCGAGCCCGACGCCGACGATGATCGACGCCCACGTCGCGACGCTTCCCCAGCCCCACGTCGTCGACTGCTGCAGGCCGAGCACGATCAGCCCCATCGCGCCGCTGATCAGCACGGTGCCGCGGTAGTCGATCTTCGCCGGCCGTCGCTCGTCGTCAGGACGCGACAGCCAGATCAACACGAGCGCGATGATCGCCACCGGGATGTTGATCCAGAAGATCGCCCGCCACGTCCACTGCGTGAGGAAGCCGCCGGCGATCGGCCCGATCGCCGTGAGCCCGCCCGAGATGCCGAAGAAGATCGCCATCGCACGGCCGCGCTCGCGCCGCGGATAGGAGGCGACGACGATCGCCACGGAGGCGGGGAACATCAGCGCCGCCGCCGCTCCCTGGAGGACGCGGAAGACGATCATCCAGGTCTCCGCGATGCTCCCCTTCGGCGTCAGCCCGCACAGCCCCGAGGCAACGGCGAAGCCGATCACGCCGAGCACGACCATCCTGCGGCGACCGAACACGTCGCCGAGCCGCCCGCCGAACGCGAACAGCGCCGACAGCGACAGCAGGTAGCCGTTGATCACCCACTGCGAGCCCGTACCGGGGAGCGACAGCTCTCGCTGGATGTGCGGGATCGCGATCGCGACGATCGTCTGGTCGATGAACGTCATCGCGACGGCGAACACCATCGCCGCCAGCACGAGGTTCTTGTTACGTGGTTGCGATACGGAGCCGATGACTACCGGAACATAGCGGCGACGGCGTCGCGGACGAGCTCGACCCGCTGTCGGGCAGCGCCTCGAGCTCGTCGAGCAGGCGAGCGCCGAGCCCGTGCAGCTACAGTTGCAGCTCCAGCAGGATGTCGGTCAGTCGCGGTAGGCGCGGCCGCGGGGGAGCACGTGATGGACGACGATCGCTCGCTCGGTGTGGTCGAGCTCGAGCAGTACCCGCCAGTCACCGACTCGAAGTCTGTATTCCGGCCGGCCGGTGAGCTTGCGCAGCTCCGCCGCCACGGGATTGGCAGCGAGCCGGTCGAGCGCTTCCTCGACGCGCTGCTTGACCTAGCGGTCCAGCCGGCGGACATCACGCCGCGCCGACGGCGTCAGGATGACGACCCAGCCGTCGTTCAACTGAACTCGTGACGAATCTCGTCGAGCCGGACACCTTCCCCGCGGCGATACTCGGCACGGCTTTCCTCAGCCGCAGCCTCGTCTTCCTGGGTCCACGGCTCGTCGTCCTCGGGGGCGCTGTCGAACGCGGCGAGCACCGGATCCTCGACGCGTAGATCCAAGACCCGCAACGCTTCCGCGGCTTGCTCCTCGGTCAGCGTTTCGACGCGCCTGCGCAGCTTCTCCTTGGCGGTCATCGCGGTGAACGGTAGCGCCCTCTGATCAGTGGCGAAGCCGGTGAGCTCCTTGTCCGACAGCAGTTGATCCCGACCTCGCCGTACGCGCAGACTGTCGCGCGGCTGTGCTATGCAGCCGGCGGCTCGCGGAACATAGCGGCGACGGCGTCGCGGACCAGCTTGATGCGCTGCCCGTGGGGAACGTCGTCGACGAACCCGTCAGTCAGCAGTCCGCTCATCACGGCCCCGACCGAGCACGCCATCCGCACCCGCACCGACGCCGGGATGTCGCGGCTACCCAGCAGCTGCCGGGCCTTGCGCTCGATCTCGTCGTTGAGGGCGTGGTGGCGCTCGGAGTCGTCGAGACCCTCGAACGCGGTGCGGTTTCGCTGATGTAGCTGGACGAGCTCGCGGTGCTCGTCGACCGTGGTGATGAACTCGTCGAGCAGCGCCGGCCAGGCGGCGGCGCGAGCGGGACCGTCGGGCAGCGCTTCGAGCTCGTCGAGCAGGCGCGCGCCGAGCTCGTGCAGCTGCAGGTGCAGCTCCAGCAGGATGTCGGCCTTGCTCTTGAAGTAGTAGTAGAGCGCCGCCTTGGTCGTGCCGAGTAGCTCCGCGATGTCCCGGACGGAGGTCTTGTCGTAGCCGCGCTCGGTGAACAGCTCCAGCGCGATGTCGAGGATCCGCTCACGCGTGGAGGCCGGCGCGTGCGACGCCGGTCCAGGCTCATGCGCAGAGGTCGCCGGCGTGCCCGTATCTGACGTGATCGCCATGAGCCGAGATTCTAGCACCTACTTGACGACCGGTAAGTAATCGTCTACGCTGGGCTGACTTGACGGCCGGTAAGTTTCTGACTTGACGACCGGTAAGTCGGTGTGTATCTTGATATATCTTGAACTTACGTATTGACCGGTAAGGAGCTGGATGTGACGACGAATATGATCGAGGCCGAGGAGCTGCGCAAGCGCTTCGGCACCACCCAGGCGCTTGACGGCCTCAGCCTCCACGCCGCGGCTGGCTCCGTGCTCGGCGTGCTCGGGCCCAACGGCGCAGGCAAGACGACCGCGGTCCGGATCCTCACGACGCTCGCCCGTCCGGACTCGGGACGGGCGCGAGTCGCCGGCCTCGACGTCGTCGAGCACGCGATGGAGGTCAAGCGCAACATCGGCGTGACCGGTCAGG
>JASHQV010000228.1 GCA_030038955.1 Solirubrobacteraceae bacterium | reverse complement strand
GAGCTGGTCTCGCGTCAGGTGCGCCTCGGCGACCCGCCCGAGATGCTCGACCTGGCGCCGGTCATCGATCGGATGATCGACGGGATGCTGCTGGCGGCGCGGTGAGCGCTGCTGGCAGCCCGGCGAGCGCAGAGCTGGCGGCGCTCGAGGCCGAGATCACCGGCTGCCGCCGGTGCCCGCGGCTGGTCGCCTGGCGCGAGCAGGTGGCCCGGGAGAAGCGCGCGGCGTTCGCCGGCTGGGACTACTGGGGGAGGCCGGTGCCGGGGTTCGGGGATCCGTTGGCGCGGATCGTCGTCGTCGGGCTGGCGCCGGCCGCGCACGGCGGCAACCGCACCGGTCGGATCTTCACCGGCGACCGCTCGGGCGACTGGCTGTTCGCGGCGCTGTGGCGCGCCGGGCTCGCCAACCAGCCCGAGTCCGTCAGCCGCGACGACAACCTGCGACTCAGCGACTGCTGGGTGACCGCGCCGGTGCGCTGCGCGCCGCCTGCCAACCGCCCTACCCCGGCCGAGCGCGACAACTGCCTGCCATATCTGGCGGCCGAGCTCGAGCTGCTGCCTCGCGCGCGAGTAGTCGTGTGCCTCGGTGGATTCGCCTGGGATGCGGTTCTACGCGTCCTGGACGCGCCGCGGCCTCGCCACCGCTTCGGCCACGGCGAGCAGGCCGAGCTCGGGCGGTTGACGCTGCTCGGCTGTTACCACCCGAGCCAGCAGAACACGTTCACCGGGCGGCTGACCGAGCCGATGCTCGACGCCGTGTTCACGCGCGCGCGGGCGCTGGCGGGGGTCTGAAGCGCAGGGGTTGGGGGCCTGAGGCGGATGGCGGTGGGGGCTGACGCGGACGTTGGCGGGGGCTGAAGCGTCTGGGGGAGGGGTGGCCGCCCAGCTGGGCGGCCACCCCTCCCCCGGTCCCCGGTGGCCCCGCTACGCTCGACCGACATGGCCGCCGCCGCCTCGCTCGACGCTTTTGGCCCGATCACCCGGGAGTGGTTCGCCGCGGCGTTCGAGGCTCCCACGCCGGCCCAGGAGCAGGCATGGCCGGCGATCGCCTCGCACGAGCACGTGCTGCTGAGCGCGCCGACCGGGTCGGGCAAGACGCTGGCCGCGTTCCTGTGGGCGATCGACCGCATGTGGAGTGAGCGCACCGCGGCACCGGCGGACGGCGAGGAGCGAGCGGGCCGAGCGCCGCGAAGCCCGGGCGGGCGTAGCCCAGGCGAGCCCGCCCGCAAGCAGGTCAGCCTCGTCTACGTGTCGCCGCTGAAGGCGCTGTCGTATGACATCGACCGCAACCTGCGGGTGCCGCTGCGGGGGATCGGCGCCGAGCTGAGCGTCGCCGTGCGCACCGGCGACACGCCGCAGCGCGAGCGTCAGGCGATGCTGCGCCACCCGCCGGACATCCTGATCACGACGCCGGAGTCGCTGTACCTGATGCTGACCGGTCGTGCCCAGCAGCTGTTCGCCGGCGCCCGCTGGTGCATCGTCGACGAGATCCACTCGCTCGCAGCCACGAAGCGCGGCGCCCACCTGGCGCTGACCCTGGAGCGCCTCGACGCGGCGGCCGGCTCGGAGCTGCAGCGGATCGGTCTGAGCGCCACCCAGAACCCGCTCGAGGAGGTCGCACGGTTCCTCGTCGGACCGACACGGCGGTGCCGGATCGTCGATACCGGGATACGCAAGCCGCTTGACCTCAAGATCCACGTGCCGGTCGAGTCGATGGTGGAGCCCGGCGACGGCCTGCCGGCGGGTGGCGCCGAGCTCGACCCGCTGGCCGGCGGCGAGGCGACCGGCACCGCGGCCGCAGGCCGTGGTGGTTCGATCTGGCCGGCGATCTACCCGGAGCTGCTGCGGCTCGTTGGCGAGCACCGCTCGACGATCATCTTCGTCAACAACCGGCGCGGCGCCGAGCGGCTGGCGCTGCGGCTGAACGAGCTGGCCGCGGCGGAGCTCCCGGAGGGCCAGCCGGCGCCGGAGATCGCCCGTGCCCACCACGGCTCGATGGCCCGTGAGGAGCGGCTCGTCGTGGAGGAGATGCTGAAGGCCGGCGAGCTGCCGTGCCTGGTCGCGACCTCGTCGCTCGAGCTGGGGATCGACATGGGGGCGGTCGACCTCGTGATCCAGGTCGAGTCGCCGAAGTCGGTGGCCCGCGGGCTGCAGCGGATCGGGCGGGCCGGGCACAACGTCGGCGACGTCAGCCGCGGGCGGATCTTCCCGAAGTTCCGCGCCGACCTGCTGGAGTCGGCGGTGGTCGCGCGGCGGATGCGCGACGGCGCGATCGAGACCACGGTCGTGCCGCGCAACCCACTTGACGTGCTCGCCCAGCAGATCGTCGCGGTCGCGGCGGCCGCCGAGCAGACCGAGGCCGGCGGGCAGGGCGAGGCCGCCGGCGGGGCGGCGCTCGTCTCGGTCGACGACCTGTACGCGCTGGTCACGCGCACCTACTCCTACGCCGAGCTGACGCGGCCGGTGTTCGAGAACGTGCTCGACATGCTCGACGGGCGCTATCCGTCCTCCGAGTTCGCCGAGCTGCGCCCGCGGATCGTCTGGGACCGGATCGCCGGCACGATCCGCGCCCGACCGGGTGTCCGCGCGCTGGCCGTGACCAACGCCGGCACGATCCCAGACCGCGGGCTGTACGCGGTCACGCTCCCCGACGGGCGGCGCGTCGGCGAGCTCGACGAGGAGATGGTCTACGAGGCCCGGCCCGGCCAGACGTTCCTGCTGGGCGCCTCGACCTGGCGGATCGAGGAGGTCGGTCGCGATCGCGTGATCGTCACGCCGGCCCCGGGGCTGCCGGGAGCGGTGCCGTTCTGGAAGGGCGACGGGATCGGCCGGCCGAGCGAGCTGGGCGAGGCCGTCGGGGCGTTCGCACGATGGGCGGTCGAGCAGCAGCCTGAGGCGCTGGCGACCGACTACGACCTCGACGAGCGGGCCGCGCGCAACCTCGTCGAGTTCCTGCGCGAGCAGCAGGACGCCACGCGTGTGGTCCCGAGCGACCGCGCGATCGTGGTCGAGCGCTTCCGCGACGAGATCGGCGACTGGCGGGTGTGCGTGCTGTC
>JASHQV010000227.1 GCA_030038955.1 Solirubrobacteraceae bacterium | reverse complement strand
CCCCAGACCGCCATCACGGCGTCGCCGATGAACTTCTCGACGACGCCGCCGTGGCGCTCGATGATCGTTCGTGTCTGCTCGAAGTACTGCCCCAGCAGCTCGCGCACGTCCTCGGCGTCGCGGCTCTCCGACAGCGACGTAAACCCGACGAGGTCGACGAACAGCACCGAGACCGTGCGCATCTCGGGGGTGGCCGGGGTCGCAACGGAGGCGGCGGGTTGCCCGGCGAGGGGTGGGGTCTGACCGGTTGGGGGCGGGGCTTGACCGGTTGGGGGCGGGGTCGGGCTCGGCTGTGCCGAGCCCGACCCCGCCCCCCCACCGAGTGGACTCCCGCACTCCTCGCAGAACTTCTGCCCCGGCTGGTAAGGCTGACCGCAGCTCGGGCACGCCGCGGCGAGCGGCGTCCCGCACTCGTTGCAGAACTTGGCGCCCTCACGAACCGTCTTGCCGCAAGACGGACAGACCAACTCCAGCTCCCTTCTCTGGGCCCCACGGCCCCTTTCGAGCAGAAGCCTATCCGGCGCGAGTCACGGCTGCGGCCAAGCGGCGCCCGTCGATCGTCGTCGTCGTGAGCGCTCCGTCGGGCTCGTAGCGCATGTCGACGGCGCACCGGCATGGACGGCGCAATACGAGGTGACTGAGTCAATCATTCTTCGGTCCACTTCACGATTCCGCTGTCGATCATCGATCCTCATGTTCGATGATCTCGCGGATGCACCGGTTGACCACGTCCGGACGGTGGCCGAAGGCGGAGCCGTGGCCCAACCCCTCGAGCAGGTGGAAGTGGCCATCGGCCGCGAGCGCAGCGACCTCGCGTACCCGCTGGGGCGGCGTCTGGACGTCCTCTGAGAACGCCACCGCGTGAATCGGCACGCGGATCCGGGGCAGCAGCTGTGAGGAGTCGTAGTCCAGGCACGCCTGCCATTGGGCGGCCAGCATCGCGCCTTGGCGCTCGGCGAAGTCGGCAGCGACCAGCGGCCTGATCTGCGCCCACAGAGAATCGTCGCCGAGCACTTCCGCTGGGTAGTACTGCATCGCATAATGGGCCGTCGCGAACGCCTGCGGCAGCTCGTGACCGTCGCGGCGCAGCGCGATCTCGGCCTCCTCCCACTCGCGTATGAAGCCGGTCTTGCGCACGCACGTGCCCATCACAATCGCGGCCCGCACCAGCTCCGGGTGATCGTGGGCGAGTTGCACCGCGATCAGCGATCCCATCGACAGGCCGACGAGGAACACCGGCGGCGTGCACACCGCGCCGAGCAGGGCGGCGAGGTCGTCCGCATGCATGGCGACGCTCCACGGCGGTCGGATGCGCGACTGTGTCGCACCGACGCCGCGCGCGTCGTAGGTCGTGTTCCGGTAGCCGGGCTCGAACGCCGGCGTCTGAAAGCGCCGCCAGTTTGAGCCCGGGTTGTCACCGGCCGCGAGCCAGGCGATGTCCGGCCCGGCGCCGCTCTGCTCGTACGCGAGCGACACATCCCGGAGCGTCAGCTCAGGCAAGCGCGAGCCGGGGTCGCATTGCAGAGTGAGCCGAGCAGCTCGGCGGCGCCGAGCGCGCGCATTCCGACGCCGGCCGGCACCGAGACGAGGTCCCGTCCCGGGTCGATCAGGTCAGCGACCTTGTGTGCCACCAGTGCCGGCAAATCGGGATCGTCAGGCTCGCCCGGGGCCTCGCGTGGCCCGGTCGTGAGCCGCTCGCCGCCGCTCAAGTCGACCTCGATGGCGGTCAGGCGGCGCGCCGGGAAGCTGGCGCTCAGCTCCGGGTCGACCACGACCTCCACCCGCTCGAACAGTCTTCGGATGTCCGGATCATCGAACGGACCGAGCACGTCGGAAACCGTGAAGGCGCCACGCGCGAGTACGACCGCCACCGGCCATGCCAGGTTGTATTGGGCCTCCTCGGTGCTCGTAGGGATCATGTTCGCGAGCTCGGCGGCGGCCGCGAACGTCCGCACGCGGACCCGCTCGACGGCGCCGGCCTCGAAGCGGATGTCCGCGCGCGCCTCCAGCGCGGCGGCGATCGCCCCCTGTGACCAGCGGCAGCATGGGTACGCCTTGATGTACAGCTCCTCCAGGCGCCAGCGAGAGCCGAGGTCGTCGAGCGGACCATCGAGGAACTCGGCGCGCGCGCTCGTGAACCCACGCGCTGCCAGCAGCGCCGACTGGACGCCGACGGTCGCGCCCCAGGCGCACGCATCCTTGATCATCGTCGGCTCGGCGCACGAGCGCATGATCGGGGCGATCGGCGCGTGGTACTCCGCCAGCCCGACACTGGCGAGCGTCTGCGCCGGGCTTAGATCGAGCAGACGGGCGGCGGCGGCCGCGGCGCCTACCGCCCCCCAGGCGCCAGAGGCGTGGTAGGAGTCGTCGCGGGCGTGTAGCGCGATCCCGGCGCGGATCGCGACCTCATAGCCGACGATCACCGCCGCCGTGAACTCATCGACGGAGGCGTCGACCAGCTGCGCGACCGCGAGCATCGCAGGAGCGATCACCGCGCCGGGATGACCCTTGGTCAGCCGGTGGCCGTCGTCGAAGTCGAGCACGTTCGCAAGCACGCCATTGGCAAAGGCGGCGCCGGCGGCGCCCAAGCGGCTCGAGTCGAGCAGCGCGGTGGCCTCGTCGCCTGGATGTACGGCGCGTGCGTACTCCACCGCCAGCCGGGCAGCCGGAGCATCGCGTCCGCCGATGCAGACCGCCGCCATGTCGGACAGCAGAACGACCGCGCGCTCGCGCACGCGCTCTGGGACGTCGTTGAGCGCCAGCGCGCCGACGAACGTCGGCAGTGCATGGTCGCCGCGGATCTGAGACATGATCCGCCAACAGTACTTGACGCGGTGCGCTAGTTGCCGTAAAACCACCGAGCGTTGGCAATAAGTAACGAACAGTTCTCGAGAGCGAAGGAGACCACACCGTGAACGAGGAACTCGGGACGACCACGAGCCTGCTCGACCGTCTGCAGGCGGGTCCGGTGATCTGCGCCGAGGGTTACCTGTTCGAGTTCGAGCGGCGCGGCTACCTCCAAGCGGGCGCATACGTGCCCGAGGTCGTACTCGAACACCCCGACCTGGTCGTCGCGCTGCACCGTGAGTTCGTCCATGCCGGCTCGGACGTGGTGGAGGCGTTCACTTACTACGCCCATCGCGAGAAGCTGCGCCTGATCGGCAAGGAGCACCTGATCGAGCCGCTCAACCGCGAGGCGCTGTCGATCGCGGTCTCGGTGGCGCGCGAGACCGGCACACTGGCGGCCGGGGACCTCTGCAACACGAACGCGTTCTATCCGGACGCTCAGACGCGTCGCGAGGTCCGCGCGATGTTCGACGAGCAGATGGCGTGGATCGTCGATGCGGGGATGGACTACGTCGTCGCCGAGACGTTCTCCTACGCCGAGGAGGCGCTGCTGGCGCTGGAGGCGATCAAGCACGCGGGCCTGCCGGCGGTCGTCACGCTCGCGATCCACCGCGCGCCGGAGACGCGCGAGGGATGGGCGCCGGAGGAGGCATGCGCACGGATCGCCGATGCGGGCGCCGACGTGGTCGGGCTCAACTGCATCCGCGGGCCGCGGACGATGCTGCCGCTGATCGCGCGAGTGCGTGAGTCGGTCGATGTGCACGTCGCGGCGTTGCCGGTCCCGTACCGCACGACTGAGGACGAGCCGAGCTTCCAGTCGCTGACCGATCCAGGCTGCGAGTGCCTGCCGGGCGACGGGCGTCCGTTCCCAACCGCGCTCGACCCGTTCTACTGCAATCGCTACGAGATCGCCAGGTTCGCCCGTGATGCCTACGGTCTTGGCGTCCGTTACCTCGGCGTCTGCTGCGGCGCCGCCTCGCACTTCATCCGCAGCATGGCGGAGGCGCTCGGGCGCGAGACGTCAGCTAGCCGCTTCAGCCCCGACATGAGCCGGCATGCATTCCTCGGGACCGACCCGCAGCTGCGTTCCCACAACCAGGAGTACGCGCGGGAGCTGTGATGCAGGTGATGAGCGACGAGATCCAGGCCGAGCGGCTGCGCCGGATCGACGAGCTCGCGCGCGTGATTCGCAGCCGCGCGCGGGCGCTGGACGATGCACGCGAGTTCCCGGCGGACACGTTCACCGAGCTTCGCGCCGCCGGTCTGACGGCGCTCACGGTGCCGGTCGAGTACGGCGGCGGCGGGCTGTGGTGGGAAGGTCGCTACCGCGACTACTACGAAGTCGTGGAGGCGCTCGCACTCGTCGACAGCGTCACCGCACAGCTGCTCCAGGTTCATTCACACGCAGTCGGAATCGTGGCGCGTCTTGGCAGCGAGGAGCAACGGCGCCTGTTCATGCCCGGAGTCGTCGAGCAGGGCAAGCTGATGGCGTCGGTCGGCAGCGAGGCCAAGCCGTCCGGCAAGCTGGCGGACATCGCCCGCACCGAGCTCGAGGCGCTGCCCGGGGGCGGCTACCGGTTGACCTGCCAGAAGTATTTCGCCTCGCTCGCGCCGGCAGCCGACGAGCTGCTGATCTGGACCGCCGTTCCTGGTGAGGGCCCGTATCAGCACCGCATCGCGATCGTGCTCGTACCGCGCGTCGCGCCGGAGGTGGAGCTGATCGACCAGTGGGACGTGATGGGCATGCGGGCGACGGTCAGTTACAGCGTCCGGATCGACGGCTACGTTGTCCCGCGCGAGCGGCTGATCGGCGAGCCCGGAGCGTGGACGCGCCGTGACCCGCGGACGTTCACACTCGCGTTCGCCGCCAACCACATTGGCGCCGCGGGAGCTGCACTGGAGTTCACGATCGACTGGGTCCGCGAGCGTCCGGCGTTGGCCGCCTCCGAGGTCACCCGCGTGGCGCTGGGAACGATGTCGAGCGAGCTGCACGCCGCACGGTCCGGGCTCTACGCGGCGGCCGACCTGTGGGATCAGGGCAGGCACGACGAGGCCGAGCTCGCCTCGATCCGCGCGCTGCACGTCGGCAAGCGACTGGCGCTCGACCTGACTCAGCGGGCATTTGACATCTGCGGGGCTCGCGTTGCGTTCCGCGACCATGCGCTCGAGCGGATCTACCGTGACGTGCGCACATTCTCACTTCACTATCGCGATGAGCAGTACATGCTTCAGGTCGGCCAGGCGCTCCTCGATCGAACATTCAGCGCGAAGGGCTACGCCGGAGCGTCGACGTTCCCACACGCCCGAGCCTAGATGGGCCCTGGTAGATGCGCCTCAGACGGGGCTCGCCCGCCAGCGGGCGGCCAGATCGACGATCACGCATGCCATCAGGGCCGCCCGTTCGGCGAGGCTGGCGATCTCGATCCGCTCCTTGCGCGTGCACGAGTCGTGGCAGATCGGGCCGAGCCCGTCGAGCGTGGGCACGCCGAGCGCAGCGGCGAAGCTCGCGTCCGAGCCGCCCCGCGAGGTGACGGGATGCAGCGGGAGGCAAAGCTCGTGCGCGCGGCCGCGGGCGAGCGTCCACAGGAGCTCCGACGCCCGGCGCGGCGCCGGGGGCCGGGTGATCCCACCGTGGAGCGCGACACTCACACCCGGCCGCCGGGCCGCGTCGACCACCCGGCGGACGCGCGCCAGCAGCGTGTCCGCCGCCTCCGCATCCCCGGCGCGAAGGTCGACCAGGAGCTCGGCGTGATCGGGCACGATCTGGCGCGCCACGCCACCGGTGAACGCCCCGACGCTGACCAGCACGCCGTCGCGCGCGCGGCTCAGCGCTTCGAGCTCGCCGACGAGCGGCGCCAGCGCGGCGACCGCACTGGCGCCGCGATCCTCGTGTCCGGCGCAGTGCGCGGTGCGGCCGCGGCCAACGATGCACAGCGCACCGACCGCGCCGCGCGCGACGACCACGCCGCCGCCCGGCCAGCCCGCCTCGAGCCCGAGGCAGGCGCCCGCGCTGCGGGCGCGAGCTTCGATCCAGGCACGGCTTGCGACGCTGCCGTGCTCCTCGTCGGGCACGACCAGCAGCTCAATCGCGCCGATTCCGTCGACGCCGGCACGCTGCGCAGCCTCGATTGCATGCCCCGCCATCGTCAGGCACGACTTCATGTCGCCGACCCCCGGGCCGCTGAGCATGCCATCGCGGGCCAGCGGGGGTTGTCGGATGGCGGTGCCGGCAGGCCATACGGTGTCGGCGTGGCCGAGGAGCAGCAGCTTCGGTCCCGTGCCGCAGACGAGCGTCGCCTGCAGGCCGCCGCCGTCCAGCGCCGCGAGCTCAAAGCCACCGCGTGCGAGCCGCTCGCCGACGGCGGCGCTGACCCGCGCGATGCCCTCCCGGTTCTCGGTGCCGCTGTCGATTCGCACGAGCTCCTCGGTCTCGGCCACCATCGCCTCGGTCTCGCCGCGCAGCTCGGCAAGGAGCTCAGGGGCTGTCAATGACGTTCTCGCTGCTCGGGCGCTGTCTGACCACCCGACAGCTCGGGGTGGTTGCCACCACCTCCGATCTGGCGATCGGCGCGCGCGTACCGTGCGCGCTCGCCGGCGTCGGCGTTGCCGTGACCCAGGCCAGAACCGATCCGCGCCTCGGGCAGGCGCTGATCGCGGCGCTGCGCGCCGGACTCAGCCCGAGCCAGGCACTCGCGCAGACCGTCGCCGGACACGCGAACCACAACTGGCGACAGCTGGGGCTGCTGGGCGTGTCCGGTCGACCCGCCGCTTACACGGGCGACCGCGCGTGGCCGTTCGCGGGCGCGATCGAAGGCGCCGACTGCCTTGCAATCGGAAACATGCTGGCTGGCGAGCAGGTGCTGGCGGCGATGGTGCGGGCGTTCGCGGGCACCGAGGGCGAGCTTGCGCCGCGGTTGCTGGCAGGCCTGGAGGCGGGTCAACGCGCCGGCGGCGAGACCGCCGGCGACGGCGGCAGCTCCCCCCTGTGCTCGGCCGTGCTCGTGGTCGTGGAGCGGGAGTCGTTCCCGCTGGTCGATCTGCGCATCGACCACGCAGCAGATCCGATTGCCGAGCTGGTCTCCCTGTGGCGCGCGTACGAGCCGTGGGGGCGCCACTTCGTCGTTCGCGCACTCGATCCCGATCACGCTCATGGACCGAGCTCGATCACGACGTAGCGCCCACGCTGGTGGGCGGGATACGTATCCACGTGATCCTGCACGCTTGCCGGGTAGCTGCGCACGCGCTTGCGCTCAGGGTCGAACCACGAGCGGCCGGTCTTGACCTCGAACTCCCAGCCGTGCCACGGGCAGCGAATGATCTCGCCGGGGCCGCTGTGGTCGTACTCCCCCGGACGCTGCGCGCTCAGCGTGCCGAACTGGAAGCCCGCACAGAGCGGACCGCCCTGGTGCGGGCACCGGTTGCGGAGCGCGTAGTAGCGGCCGGCGATGTTGAACACACCGATCGAGCGCCCGCCGACCTCGACGATCTTGCGCTGGCCCGGCGCGATCTCCTCCGCGCGCGCCACGACAACGCTGCGCATCGCGAGTCACCCCGCCGCCGTCAGCCGGTAGAGCCGGTGCGCATTGCCGTGCATGATCGCCTCGCGCACGTCCTGGCCGAGCGTGCGCGGGAGCGCGCGATCGGGCGCGTCGAAGTCCCAGTGGGGGTAGTCGGTCGCGAACAGGATGTGGTCGCTCATGCCCGCCTGCTCGAGCATCGCCGCGAAGTCGCGCTCGCGTGGCGGCTCGTCGATCGGCTGCGTAGTCAGCCAGACGTGGTCGCGAATTAGCTCCGAGGGCAGCCGGTTCAGTCGCGGCACCTCGTCGCGCAGCAGCCTCCAGGCGCGATCGAGCCGCCACATGAGCGGCGCCATCCATGCGATGCCGCCTTCGATCAGCACGATCCGCAGCTTCGGGAGCCGCTCGAACACCCCTTCGCACACAAGGCTCGCGAGCTGATCTTGGAAAGCGGTCGCCATCCCGACGGTGTCTTCAATGTAGAACGAGCCGAAGCCGACCCCGGTGATCGGGCCGCGGCCCCAACCGCCGAAGTGCACGCCGACGGGCAGGTCATGCTCAACTGCCGCCTCGTAGATCTTCCAGTACTTTCGTCTCCCCATCGGCTCGGCGGTGCGGATCAGCATCAACACCTGGACGAAGCGGGGATCGTCGCCGAGGCGATGGATCTCCTGGACCGCAAGCTCGCCGTCCTCGTAGGCTATGTTGATCGACGCGCGCAGACGCGGCTCGGGCTCGAGCCACTCGGCGATCTGCCAGTCGTTGATCGCACTCGCGAGCGCCGCACCACGCTCGACATCCAGCTGCTCGCCCGCGCCCAGCATCGGCGTCAACACGCCGTACTCGATCGCGAAGCGGTCGAGCAGCTGCTCGCGCATGAACGCCAGATCGGATGCGGGCGGCGCGCCGTTCGGCGGCCAGGCGTCAGTGCGCGCCGCACGCGGCGTTGGCCGCGGATACTCAGCGCCCAGATACGAGCGGTCGCCGAGGGTCTCGCGGCGAGCTCCGACTTGGGCGGCGAGCCGCCCGCCGGCGGCGCGCCGCCGGCGCCACTCGTCGGGCATGTAGGCGAGCAGCGCGGCCTCCGAAGCGGGCGCGTTGTGGATGTCGCAGTCGACGATGCGCGCTCCTCTGCGATCCTCGCTCGTGGGTCCTCGGGCGGTGGCGGCGGTGCTATCCATCGAGCCGGTAATGGGAGCGGGCGTTGGCCGCCAGCAGCTTGGTCGCCAAGCCGTCCGGGAGCCCGGCCGGTAGCGCAGCGAGACCCTCGTCGGTGTGGCGGTGGGGATAGTCGGTCGAGAACATCAGCAGCTCGTCGGATCCAAGTTGGTCGAGCATGGCCAGGAGCGCGTCGGGGTGCGCCGGCCCGTCGACCGGTTGGAGAGCGAGGCGGACGTGCTCGCGGATGTACTCGGACGGGGGGCGTCGGGTCCACGGAACCTCGCGCCGGAGACCGCGCCAGCCCTTGTCGAAGCGCCACATGAATGCCGGTAGCCAGGCGAAGCCAGACTCGATCAGGGCCACTCGCAGGCCCGGGAACTGATCGAAGGTGCCCTCCGCGACGAGGCTGGTCAGCTGCGATTGGAATGCCGAGGCCATGCCGACATATTCCTCCAACCAGGACGTCGGCCAGCCCGACGCGGTCGGCGGCAGGCCGGGTGCGCCGCCGAAGTGGAGCTCGACGACCAGGTCGCGGGCAGCCGCCGCCTTCAACAACGGCCACCACATCCGGTTGCCGTACGGCACGGCGGAGCGTACCGGCAGGTAGACGGCAACGAATCCAGGATGGCCTGCGACGCGATCGATCTCCTGCGCCGACAACGCCGGCTGCTGGCTTGGCACGGCGATTGCAGCACGCAGACGCGGCTCGGGCTCGAGCCACTCGGCGATCTGCCAGTCGTTTACGGCGTGCGCCAGTGCGGCGGCGGCGTCGGGATTGTGAACGCTCTCGATGCCGTAATCGCAGCTGAGGATCGCCGCCTCGAGGTTGAGCGGGTCGAGCACATGGGCGCGCATCGACGCGAGCGTCGTTCCCGGGGGCCGGCCGTCCACGAGCTCCAGGTCATCCCGCAGCGAGGTGGCGAGGTTGGGCGGGTGGGGCTGGTCGGTGGGCCCGCTGAACTGGGAGGTGGCGATCACCTCGCGCCAATGCTCGTCGAGATAGGGCTCGAGCGCGTCGATTGTGGCTACCACGTTGTGTACGTCGCAGTCGATCATCGCTCCTCGTCAGCGTTGACGCGATTCTGCTCCGTGCGCGGATGCCGTCCGTCTCCCGGTGCTGGCACGGGCGGATCGCGGCGATCCAGCAACGGCTCGGTCAGGTAGACCAGGTTGCCTTCGGGATCGTGCAACCCCCGATAGCGGTACCACTCGGACTCGATGATCTCACCGGCCCAGACGACGCCGCGCTTGTCGAGCGTGGCGATCGTGTGATCGAGATCATCGACCTCGAAGGCAAACGAGTCGATCCCTGGTGGATTCGGCGCGCCGCTGAAGCGCGGCGGTGGATGCGGCCCGGAGGCGTCCTCGATCACGTAGATGACCACGTCTCCCGCACAAAAGCCGACCCATCCCTGCCCGGGCTCGTACGACAGCCGCAGCGGCAGCTCGAGCACCTCGCCGTAGAACTGTCGCATTGGCTCGATCTCCGAGCAGATCACGTCGATGTTGTCGAGCCGCCGGGCGATCATGAATGGCAACGGGGAATCGTGCTGGCGAACGTTCGCGTGTGCACGCGTGTCTCGCCCTCGTAGGCATCGAGCACGCTCGTGACGCGGTAGTCGCGCGCGTCGGCGCTCATCACCGCGCGCACCTCGATCCGCGTGATCCAGTCGCCGCGGCGCAATTCGATCCGCCGCGCGCACTCCACCCGAGCGGACAGGGGATCGTCCTCCAGGATCGTGAACGTCACCGGATCGTAGTCGTGATATTCGAGGCCACTCGGCACGCGCACCGCGCCGGCGAAGTCACGCCGCATCCGCAGCCGTACCGTGCCCGTCGCGACGTCCCGGGTGATCAGCTGCTCCGGTACCCGGCTACGCAACTGCACCACTCCCAGCTCGGGCGCTCTCGCAGGCCGCTCGAACGGCCGCAGCTGGTCGTCCTCGGCGCGCGGCCGACGCGCCGGCAGCTGCAAGTCGCTCAACCCGCCAGTGGCGATCGTGATCGTCGTCGGGCGCGGCGATGGCCACAGCCACGGCCAGTAGCAGGTCGAGAGCGCCAAGCGGACCCGGTGTCCGGGCGGAAGCGCATACGCGACACTCTTCATCCGGATCGACACCTCGACCGGCTCGTTCGGCTCGAGCGCCTGCGGCTGGTCGTGCCCGGCGCGGTGGCAGAGGTTGAGCACGCCGCGCGTGATCAATGTCGAGCTGCCGGTGGGCGCGACGTCGCACAGCCTCGCAACGATGAACGCCGAGGGCTGGTCGCTCGCGACGCGCAGACGGAGCTCCGGTCGTCCCAGGAGCTCGACGCGCCGCGCAAGCGGCTCGCTGTCAAGGCTCAGCGACAGCGTATCGTCACGGCGCTGATCGGTCGGCATGTCGGCGGGATTCCCATATGCACACCAGGCGCCGGCTTCGAGTCCGACCGTCTGGCCGCTGCAGTGAGACAGGGCCGCGTCGCCGGTGGGCTCGCGCAGCAGGCCGTTGGAATCGAGGACGAGGCGCAGATCCTCACCGGCGGCCGGCGGCCACGCCGGTTCGGCGATCCAGCGGCCAGGACGCTCCTCGTAGTCAGGGCGCGGCGCCACCGACTCCTGCATCCAGGCCCGCAGCATCGGTTCATCCATGATCCCCGTCGGCCGGTCCTTCAGCCAGTGGTCCCACCACCGCAGAGCCTCTTGTAGAAAGCCGATCGAGGGCCCGGGACGTCCGTCGTGGGGCCACTGGTGACCCCACGGGCCGACAAGCCCCAACCGCGGACACGAGAGCCGTTGCAGCATGCGGAAGATCGCGTCGACGTATGCGTCCGCCCAGCCGCCCACGGCCAGCACCGGACAGGTGATCGCGTCGTAGTCCTCGCAGATCGACCCGTGGCGCCAGTAGTCGTCGCGCGCTTGGTGCTCGAGCCAGGTCCGAATCAGCTCGACGTTGCCGTCGAGCCGCTGCAGCCACAGATCGCGCCAGCGCGCGCCGACGATCGCCGGGTCCGGTGGCCTGGCGTTGAACGACAGCAGCGCGGTCGCCCATGGCAGCAGGTAGCAGGCGAGCGGGACGCCGCCGAGGTAGTGGACGTCGTTGTCGTAGCGATCGTCGGTCGAGCAGGTGGTGATGATGGCCCGCAGCGCGGGCGGCCGGCGGGCCGCTACCTGGAGGCTGTTGAAGCCGCTCCACGAGATCCCGATCATGCCGACCGCGCCGCTGCACCACGGCTGCGCGGCAAGCCAGGCGATCACCTGGAGGGCGTCGTCCTGCTCCTGGCGCGAGTACTCGTCGAGCAGCACGCCGTCGGAGTCGCCGCTGCCGCGGATGTCGACGCGCACGCTGGCGTAGCCCCGCGCCGCGAAGTACGGATGCACTCGCGCGTCATCGGCGGCGGTGACGTCGTCCTTGCGGTAGGGCAGGTACTCGAGGATCGCGGGCACGGGCTCCCGCTCGGCGGACTGCGGCAGCCAAATCCGCGCGCACAGACGCGATCCATCAGACAGCGGGATCCACGCCGGATCGATCACGCGCAGCGGCTCCAGCCCGTCGCTCATAGGCCGCCCGCCATCGTCGTCCAAGCCGGTCCGGCCCCGGCGGTGATCACGCCATCCGCGATCGCGGCCGCGCTCACGCGGCTGAACGGCAGCTCGCCAGGGGTCACCGCCTGGACCACGAGCTGATGGCCGATCGCGGTCAGCCGCTCGCGCACCTCTAGTGGGACGCGATCGTCGATAAACGTGCGGCTGCCCTGTGAGTGGACACGCGGCTGATCGATCGCCGCTTGCACGGCGAGCCCGTGGTCGATCATGCCGACGACCGTGTTGATCACCCCGGCGAGGATCGCGTAGCCGCCCGAGCCGGCCGCCGCCAGGATCGCCTTGCCGTCTCGCGCGGCGACGAGCGCCGGCACGGCGAAGAACGGCATCTTGCCCGGCGCGATCGAGTTCGAGCGACCCGGTCGAGGGTCGTAGTTGATCATCGCGTTGTTGAGCAGGATTCCGGTACCCGGCACGGCGACAAGGCTGCCGAAGTCGGCGCCGATCGTCGTGATCAGTGAGACCAGGTTGCCGTCCTCGTCGGCCGCGACGATCTGCGTCGTGCCGTGGACACCGCCGGCGGACGGCCGCGGACGGCCGTTGCCGTCGAGCGCCCATGGCGCCAGCGGCTCCACCGGACGTGGGGCCGCGCGGTCGAGGCGGATCGCGGCGGCGCGGAGTGCCGCGAACGCCGCGCTTCCCAGTTCGGCGACGGGATCCTCGGCGTGGTCGGGGTCGGCCGAATACGTGACGTTGTCGGCGAAGGCATGACCCATCGCCTCGGCCAGCAGATGAAAGTGCTCCGCGGTGCCGGCGCCCAGCTCGGCGAGCGGAAAGTGGGAGAGTATGCCGAGCGTCTCGTAGCCGACCGTGTCGCCGGCGGTGACGTAGTCGAGGTCGCGGTAGCACGCCGGCTCCTCGTAGAGGACCTTCGGCTTGTACGCCCCGAGATCCGCGGCCGAGAGGATCCCACCGCCCTCCGCGACGGCCGCTGCGATCTGACTTGCCACCGGACCGCGGTAGAACGCGTCGGGTCCCTCGTCGGCGATCCGCCGAAGCGTCGTCGCCAGCTCGCGCTGGTCGAGCCGCTCGCCGCGGTTGTTGGCGGTGCGGGCGCGTGGCGGGCGACCGTGGGGAAGCAGCGCTGCCGCCAGCGCCGGGTAGGAGCGAATATCCTCGAGCCGGGCGACGATCTCGAGCAGCAGCGACCATGACACCTCGAGGCCTGCCTCGGCGATCCGGATCGCTGGTAGGAGCAGAGCGCTCCAGTCCAGTCGACCCGCACGCTGGTGGACGGCCCACATCCCTGCGACGGCCCCGGGAACACCTGGGGCGAGATGGCCGGTGGAATTGCGATCGGCCTCCACCGGCGGCCAGTCGTGGCCTTCCAGCCCGACGTCCGGGACGGGCTCGTACATGTCGGGCCGCGCGGCGCCCGGCGCGCGCGGGCCATGGTCGACGGTGAGAAATCGCCCCGGCGCCGCGAGGAACGCGCTCAGATGACCGTAGCCGGCAATGCCGGCATTATTCGGCTCAGCCACGAACGAGGCGAACGCTGCCGCCACGGTGGCATCGATCGCATTGCCGCCCGCGGCAAGCATCTCGAGTCCCGCCTGCACGGCGAGCGAATGACCGGCTGAGACGGCGCCTCGCCGGGAGCTGATCTGTGGACGCGTTCCAAGTATCGGGCTCAGCTGTTGCGGCATCGCCATCTCGTGTTGGCAGAATACCGTCCAGTGCTGAATATGCGAAGTCGTCCGACCGCTGCGGTCATCCAGGCGCTCGTGTTCATCGCGACCGTCGTGACGGTGGCGATCGTGCCGCTGCTGCCACGAATCGCCGAGCGCTTCGCGATCGGTCCTGTCCAGACCGGAGCGCTGCTGGCTGCGCCGAACTTTGCGATGGTCGTTGTCTCGATCCCGGCGGGATTGGTAGCGGATCGGGTGGGGCCTCGCGCGGCCACACAGATGTCGGCGATCCTGCTGAGCGTGGCCACGATCGCCGAGGCGCTCGTGCACTCGTTTGCGCCGTTGCTCGCCGTGCGGCTCTTGATCGGCGTCGCCTCCGGCGTCGCCTGGACGACCGGGCTCGCATGGCTCGCGGACGCGGAGGGCGATGACGGGCAGCATGGGCCGCTCGCCGCGACCGCGACCAGCGGCGGCGCCGGGCTCGTCGCCGGCCCTGCGGTCGGCGCTTTGATCGGCCGGCCGCTCGGCGTAGGTGCGCCGTTTCTGATCCTTGGCATCGTCGCTGCGATCATCGCCGCGGCGTTACTGCTCGTCGAACGAGGCGAGTACGTGGGGATCGCGACGGCGAAGACGAAGACACGGCTCGTCGCACTGCGCAGTGCCTGGCGAGAGGCGGCGCTCGTGAGCGCCGCCAGTGCGCTGGTGCTGAGTGCACTGACCTCGGGCACGATCAACCTGCTGGCGCCGCTGGAGCTGCACGCGGCCGGAGTCTCCGCGCAGACGATCGGGCTCGCCCTGTCGGCCGCCGCCGGCCTCTACATCATTGCCAGCGCCATCGTCGTGCGGTTCAGCAGGCGGCTGATCGCGCTGTCGACGCTTGCCATCGTGCTGCTCGCGATGGCCACAGCCCTGATTCCGGCGACGCTCAGCGTCTCGGCCGTGGCGGTGGCCGGCACCGTCATGATGCACGCGCCGCTGCGGGGGACGGTCGCGACGATCTCCTATCCACTCGGTGCGGCCCACGCTGGTCACGTTGACCTTGGCTCCGGCGCGGCGATGGGCCTGCTGAACGGGGTCTGGGCGACGGCAGGCGTGATCGGACCGCTTCTTGCGGGCGCGCTGGCTCAGATCGCGAGCCCCCGGCTTGCCTTCGCGCTGCTCGCCGGCGGCTCAGTCCTCACCGGGATC
>JASHQV010000226.1 GCA_030038955.1 Solirubrobacteraceae bacterium | reverse complement strand
ACTGTCACCAGCATGATGTTCGTGATGCCGATGCCGCCGACAAGCAGCGAGATCGCCGCGACCGCGCCGAGCAGCACGGTGAACGTGTGCGAGGTGGATGAGGCCGTGGACAGCAGGGTGGACGTGCTGAGCACGTCGAAGTCGGCGTCGGCGGAGGTCTCGTGGTGGCGCTCGTCGAGGGTGGCGGTGATCTCGCTCTCGACCGCGGTGACGGCTGAGGCCGACTCGGCCTGCACCACGATGTCATTCAGCGTGCCGAAGCCGGTCAGCTCGTCCTGCACGGTGGTTAGCGGGACGGTCGCGGTGTTGTCCGCGCTGCCCAGCCCGCTCGAGCCCTTGGACGCGAGCACGCCGACGACGGTGAACGGGATGCCCGCGACCAGCACGCTCTGTCCCACCGGGTTGGCGGTGCCGAACAGGTCGGTGGCCGCCTCGCTGCCGATCACGACGACGTTCTGCGCCTTGTCCACCTCCGCCGTAGTGAAGTTGGAGCCCTTGGCGACCGTGTCGTTCTCGGAGGCGAAATAGCTCGGGTACGTGCCGGTCAGGCTCACGTCTGAGTCACTGCTCGCGCCATTGCTCAGCGTTTCTGAGGTGGATACCACGGGCGAGACGTTCACCACGTCGTGATCGGCGGCGAGGGCCTGCGCGTCCTGGACGGTGAGGTTCTGCGGCTCCGCGAACGCCGTTCCGACCGACGACGTGCCCGCGGCCGAGCCCTCGGTGTGCAGCACGGTGATTGCGCTGGCGCCCAGGGAGGAGATGGCGTTCTGCACCGACTGGGACGAGCCGGTGCCGACCGCGACGAGCAGGATCACCGAGCCGACGCCGATCAGGATGCCCAGCGTGGTCAGCGCGGAGCGCAGCTTGTTCGCCCCCAGCCCGGCAAGCGCGAACCGGAAGATCTGCCCGGGGCTCACGGCAGCACCGCCCGCTTGCCGAGGAGCGGCGGGCGGGCCGTGGCCTGGGCCACCCGGCGGTCGGAGATGATGCGGCCGTCCTGGACGGCGACCACACGCTTGGCGTGCGCGGCGACGTCCGCCTCGTGCGTGATCAGCAGGATCGTGCGGCCTGCCTCGTTCAGCCGGTCGAACACGTCCATTAGGTCATGGCTGGCCTTCGTGTCCAGGTTGCCGGTCGGCTCGTCGGCGAGGATCAGCGACGGGGCGGTCACCAGCGCCCTGGCGACCGCGACCCGCTGCTGCTGGCCGCCTGACAGCTGCTGCGGCTGGGCGTGCATCCGGTTTTCCAGCCCGACAAGGAACAGCGCCGCCTCCGCCCGGCGCCGGCGTTCCGCCATCTTGAGGCCCGCGTAAGCCAGCGGCAGCTCCACGTTCGCCACCGCGGTCATCCGCGGGATCAGGTTGAACGCCTGGAACACGAACCCGAGCTTGCGGTTGCGCAGCACCGCGAGCTGCTGCTCGTCAAGCGAGCTCGTGTCGATGCCGTCGATGAGGAACTGACCCTCGCTGGGCACGTCCAGGCAGCCGATGATGTTCATCAGCGTCGACTTGCCCGAGCCGGACGCGCCCATGATCGCGACGTAGTCCCGTTCCACCACGTCCAGGCTCACCCCGCGCAGTGCCTGCACCGCCGCCTCGCCTGTGCCGTAGGTCTTGACGACGGAGTCGAGCCGGATCACCGGGTGCTGAACCGCTGCGGGCTGGGGCTCCGTTGCGGGCCATGGTACGGCCGCGTGCCGCGGCTGTGGCCGCGTCATCACCGGCCGCCACCGCCCGCGCCGCCGAACCCGCCGCCGCCGAGCCCGCCGCCGCCTAGTCCGCCGCCGCCGAAGGGGAAGCCGCTGGTGCCGGTGCCGGTGGTCGTGGTCGACGTCAGCACCTTCTCCCCCAGGGTGAGCCCGGTCAGGATCTGGTCGTCGGTGCTGCCCTGGACGCCGAGGGTCACCGTCACCGTGCTCTCGGCGTTGTTCGCACCGACCACGGTGACGGTTGACGTGGTGCCGGACGTGGTGACAGCCGTGGCAGGCACGTACAGCGCGTTGTTCGCCTCGCCGGTGATCACGCTGACGCTCACCGACTCGCCGGACTTCAGCCCGGTATCGCTCTGAGTGAGGGCGAGGGTGACACCGTAATCCACCACACCGCTGCTCGTGGTCGACGTCGGGTCGATTTCCGCCACGGTCGCCGATATCTCCTTCGCCGCGGTCACGCCCTCCTGCGTCACGGTCGCCGCCGCGCCGGTGTGAATGCTCGCCGCTTCCGTCTCGTCGAAGGTGGCCGAGACCAGCAGGTTGGACAGGTTCGTCAGCACGATGAAGCCGCTCGCCGAGTTAGAGGTACCCGCTCCGCCTTCGCCGGTGCCGGGCCCGTTCGCGCCGGTCCCCGCGGGTTCGGTGGTGGTGGAGCTACTCGAGCTGCCCGAGCTCGAGCTGCCCGAGCTCGAGCTGCCCGAGCTCGCCGAGCTGCCCGACACGATGTCGCCGACGTCGGCGCTGATCGAGGCGACCGTGCCGGAGAACGGCGCGGTCAGCGTCGTCCCGGTCAGCGCCTGCTGATCCTCGGTGACCGTCACGTTGTCACCGGTCACCGAGGCCTCGTCCTGGGCGATCGTGGTGGCGTTCGGCGTGGCGGACTCGGTGTTCGACGCCAGCGTGGTCTGGTACGACTTCTCCGCGCTGGTCACGGCCTCCTCGTCGGACTTGATCGACGCCTTGTCGCGGTCCTCGGTGCTCTTCTCGCTGTCCTGCGCGGCGACGACGCTGTTCTCGGCCTGCGTCACCGTTTCCTCCTGCGC
>JASHQV010000225.1 GCA_030038955.1 Solirubrobacteraceae bacterium | reverse complement strand
GCCGCGCGCACCGCTGGATCGACCCGCAGCAGGATCAGCCGTGAGGCGTTCCACAGCTTGTTCGTCAGCTGCATGCCCTGGGCGATCTTCTCCTCGCTGAAGCTCACGTCCTGGCCGCTTGACATCGCCAGCAGCCCCCAGCGCACAGCATCGGCTCCGTAGGCGGGGAAGTCGCCGCCCCCCGGAAACACCGGCGGACGCGGCCCACCGTTGATCAAATCCAGCGGGTCGATCCCCGTGCCGAGCGATTTGGACATCCGCCGGCCGTCGGGGGCATGGATGATCGAGTGCACGTACACGTCCGAGAACGGGATCTCGCCGGTGAACTCGAGGCCCATCATCACCATCCGCGCGACCCACAAGAAGATGATGTCCGGCGCGGTGGAGAGCACGTCGGTGGGATAGAAGGCCGCCAGCTCGGGGGTCTGCTCGGGCCAGCCGAGCGTCGCGAACGGCCACAGCGCGCTCGAGAACCAAGTGTCCAGCACGTCGGGATCGCGCTCCCAGCCAGCGCCATCGGGGTCCTGCATACCCACGTAGGTCTGATCGTCGCGATACCAGACGGGGATCTGATGGCCCCACCACAGCTGCCTCGAGATGCACCACGGGCGGATGTTTTCCATCCACTCCAAGTACACCCGCCCCCAGCGCTCCGGATGGAAGCGCACGCAGCCGCTGCGCACCGCCTCGATCGCGGGCCGCGCCAGCTCGTCCATGCGCATGAACCACTGCAGCGAGATCAGTGGCTCGATCCGCGCCCCCGAGCGGTGGCTGAACGGCACCGTGTGTGTGTATGACTCCGTCTTCGAGACGAGTCCGAGCTGCCGCAGCTCCGCGATCACCGCCGCCTGCGCATCGGCTACCGTCAAACCGGCGAACCGCTCCGGCGCCTCGTCGGTGATCCGCCCGTCCTCGCCGATCACGCTCGGATGCGGCAGCCCGTGGCGGCGGCCGATCTCGAAGTCGTTGGGGTCGTGGCCGGGGGTGATCTTCAGCGCGCCGGTGCCGAACTCGGTCTTCACGTAGTCATCGGCGACAATCGGCAGCTCGCGCCCGACCAGCGGCAGCACCGCGGTCTCGCCGACGAGCCGGGCGTAGCGCTGATCGCTCGGGTTGACGGCGATCGCGACGTCAGCCAGCATCGTCTCCGGTCGCACGGTCGCGACCGTGATCGCTCCGGTGCCCGAGGCGAGCGAGTAGTCGATGTAGTACAGCGTGTCGGTCACCCCGTCACGGTCCTCGACCTCGAGGTCGGAGATCGCCGAGCGGCTGCCCGGGTCCCAGTTGACCATGTAGCGGTCGCGGTAGATGTAGCCCTGCTCGTAGAGCTCGACGAACACCTTCTGCACCGCCGCGGCGTAGGGCCCGTCGAGCGTGAACCGCTCAGCGCCGTAGTCGCACGAGGCGCCGATGCGCTTCAGCTGCTCGACGATCTGATGCCCGTAGCGCTCGCGCCACGCCCAAACGCGTGCGACGAACTGGTCACGACCGAGCTGCTCGCGGCTCGAGCCGAGCGACCGCAGCTCCTTCTCGACCTGCGTCTGCGTGGCGATCCCGGCGTGGTCGGTGCCGACGATCCACTTCGCCCGGCGCCCGCGGCAGCGCGCCTGGCGCACGAACGCGTCCTGCACGGAGTCGTTCAGCGCGTGGCCCATGTGCAGCACGCCGGTGACATTCGGTGGCGGGATCGCGATCGAGTAGTTCTCGGCGGACGTCCCCAGCGGCTCGGGGTGGAAGATCCCCGACTGCAGCCAGCGATCGACGATCCTGGGCTCGACCTCGGACGGGTCGTAGCGGGTCTTGGATTCGAGGTCGGTGATGGCGCCAGCAGTGTAGTTAGGTGTCGGCGGTCCGCTGCGTCCGGCGGGATCCGACTAGTTGCGTGATCGTCGTGCTCGCCGTCTCGCGGCGATCGCACTATCGCTATATAGCGAGTATGCTATATGCATGCTCCAAGCCTCATCGATCATCCGCGACGCCCGCCGCCACGCCGGCCTCACACAGGCGAGCCTGGCCAGCCGCTTGGGCGTCCCCCAATCAGTCATCTCGCGGCTCGAAGCGCCGGGCTCGAATCCACGCTGGCAGACGGTCTGCCGCGTGCTCGACGCGTGTGGGCGCGACCTCGCGGTCACGGTCAAGCCGACCAAGGGCAGCATCGACCCGACGCTGGTCGAGCGGTATCTGTACCTGACCCCGGAGCAGAGGCTCAATAGCTTCGAGCACAGCTACGAGGAGGTGCGGCAGCTGGCGGTGGCGGCGGCACGGAGCCGCGGAGAGTTGCAGGAGGCGTGATGGTCAAATGTTGGAGCGCTTCCATCCGACCCCGCTGCTGCGCAAGCTGAGCGACCGAGGCGTCGACTTCGTGGTGGTCGGCGGCGTGGCGATGGTCCTGCAGGGCTCCGCGCGCTACACCGGGGATCTCGACATCTGCTACGCGACGAACCGGGCGAACCTCGAGGCGCTCGGCGAGGTTCTGATCGAGCTCGGCGCGACGCTGCATGGCATACCGGAGCGGGTTCCGTTCGTCCCAGATGCGCGAACGCTGCACCAGACGATGATCCTGACGCTCGATACCGCGGACGGGAAGATCGACCTGCTGGTCGAGCCGGCGGGGTCGCCTCACTACGTGCTGCTGAAGGACCGAGCAACGGAGGCGACACTCGACGGCCTCAGCTTTCGCATCGCCTCACTCGACGACCTCGAGTCGATGAAGCGCGCCGCCGGTCGGCCGAAGGACCTGATCGACCTCGAGGAGATCGAGGTGATCCGGCGGCTGCGGCGCGAGCGCGGCCTGTAGCGGCCCCTGGCGCCGGCTCGGGTGATGCCGGCGGCGCGCCAGCTCGTCAGGCGGCGGCCTCGCCCTGCTCGGCCTCGTCGGGGGCGGCCGTGACCAGCGTCGGCGCGGTGCCCTTCTCGATCGTCTCTCGCGTGACCACGCACTTCTTCACGTCGCGGCGGG
>JASHQV010000224.1 GCA_030038955.1 Solirubrobacteraceae bacterium | reverse complement strand
CAGCTCGGCCGCCTCCGTCCCGAAGCGCCGTGCCAGACCCGGGGGCAGATTCGCGTCCCAGCGCGCCCGCCCGGGCGCCGGCGCCCCGACCAGCTGCACGCGCCGGGTCGCGCACGGGCGCAGCGCCCGCGGGTGGCGCCGGGCGATCACGTCGACCACGTCCTCGGCCATCCGCCGGTACGTCGTCAGCTTGCCGCCGACGACGGTGATCGCGCCGCTGGTGGGGTCCTCGATCACCGCATGGCGGCGGGACAGGTCGGCGGTCGCGCCGCCGCCGCCAAGCAGTGGTCGCAGCCCGGCGAAGCGCCCGACGACGTCATCCGGCGCAAGCGCCAGCTCGAGCGCGCGCGACACCGCCGCCAGCAGATAGGACTCGTCCGCGGCCGGCACCGCCGGCGCATCCGGGATCGCTTGGTCCTCGACCGGCTCGTCGGTGACCCCGATCATCACGAGCCCGTCGCTGCGCGGGATCGCGAACACGAACCGGCCGAACTGCTGAGGGTGGGGGACGTTCAGCATCGCCCGCGGCCGCCCGAGCCGCTCGGCGGGCACGAGCAGGTGCGAGCCGCGACTCGGCCGCAGCCGCACGGCCGGCGCCAGCCGGCCTGCCCATACACCGGTCGCGTTGACCACGTGGCGGGCGCGCAGCTCGAAGCGCCCGGCGGTGCGCGCGTCGAAGACGCGCGCACCGCCGTCGAGCAGCTCGGTCACCTCGCAGTAGCTGAGCACGAGCGCCCCGTGGGCGGCTGCGGTCCGCGCCAGCGCCACCACCAGGCGGGCATCGTCCTCGAGCTGGGCGTCCCACGAGAGGATTGCCCCGCGGAGCTCCCGGGACGCCAGCGCGGGCGTCCACAGGCGCGCCTCGGCGGCACCGATCCGGCGCATCAGCGGCAGCCGGCGGCGGCTCGTCCCCGACAGCGCCCGCATCGTGTCGCCGATGTGGATGCCGAGTCCGAGCAGTCCGGCTGCGGTCCGCTGCCGGCCGGCCGGCAGCGGGAACAGCTGCGGCAGCGCTCGCACCAGGTGCGGCGCCGTGACCCCGGCCAGCACGGCCCGCTCGCGCGCCGACTCCCAGGCGACGTCGAGCTGTCCCCGAGCCAGGTAGCGGAGGCCGCCGTGGGCGAGCTTGGAGCTCCAGCGGCTGCTGCCGTTGGCGAGGTCGCGGCGCTCGAGCAGGGCGACGCTGAGGCCGCGCGTGGCAGCGTCGAGCGCGACCCCCGCGCCGGTCACGCCGCCGCCGACGACGAGCACGTCGACGGGCTCGCCGCCTGCCAGGCGCTCGAGCTCGCGGCGGCGGCGCTCGGCGGTCAGGAACGTCGACGGCCCGCGCGGCGCTGGAGCCGGCGGCATCAGACGAGCACCCCCGGGTTGAGGATGCCGGCCGGGTCGAGCTGGCGCTTGACCGCCCGCAGCAGCGCCGTGCCAAGCGGACCGAGCTGGCGGTGGTACCAGTCGCGATGGTCGCTGCCGACGCCGTGGTGGTGGGTGATCGTTGCGCCGGCCGCGACGATTGCGTCGCTGGCGGCGGCCTTCGCCCGCCGCCACTGGGCGACCGGGTCGTCGGCCTGGGCGCAGGCGACCGTGAAGTACAGCGACGCCCCCGACCGGTACACGTGCGAGATGTGGCAGAGGACCACCGCCGGCGTCCCCTGTTCGCTGAGTGAGTTGACGACCGCCCGGCGCACGTCCGCGTACACGCCCGGCAGCGAGGACCAGAAGCAGGCGGTCTCGAGCGTCTCCACGAGCGCGCCCGCGTCGAGCAGCGCGTCGCGCAGGTAGGGGGCGGCAAAGCGGCCGTCCAGCCACTGCTCGCCGGCGCCCGCGGCGGGCTCGGCGCCGGCCGCCTCGAGCAGGCGTCGGGCCTCCCGCGAGCGCGAGCGCACCTGCTCGCGGGTCCCCTCCCAGCCGGTGATCAGCAGACACCCGCCGCCCGCGCCGGCGCCCCCGCCGGGGGCGCCGGCGCGGGCGGGGTCGAGCGCGGTCTCGGCCTCGTCGGACAGCCGCACGACCGTCGGCCGCGGCCCATCCTGGGCGAGCTGGCGGACCAGCTCGGAGCCGGCGGCGAAGTCCGGCAGCGACCAGCCCTCGTAGCGGCGCTCGGCGGGGGCCGGACTGAGCTCCAAGGTGATCGCCGTGATCACGCCAAGCGTCCCCTCCGAGCCAAGGAACAGCTGGCGCAGGTCGGGGCCGGCGGCCGACTTCGGAGCCTGTCCCAGCTCGAGCGAGCCCTGCGGGGTGGCCACGCGCAGGGCCACCACGCGCTCGTCGAAGCGCCCGTACCCGGCCGACGCCTGGCCGCTCGAGCGGGTGGCGGCAAAGCCGCCCAGCGACGCGAACTCGAACGACTGCGGGAAGTGGCCGAGCGTGTAGCCGTGCCGGCGGAGCCGCGCCTCCGCCTCGGGGCCACGGAGCCCGGGCTCGAACGTCGCCAGGCGCGAGCGCCGATCGAGCGCCAGCAGGCGGTCCATGCGCCTGAGGTCGAGCGCGATCGCGGCCTGACCGCGATTGCGGCGCGGCGCCAGCCCGCCGACCACGGAGGTGCCGCCGCCGAACGGCACGACGATCGTGCGCTGCTGCGCACACGCCGCCAACAGCTCCAGGACCTCGGCATGGGATCCCGGGCAGACGACCGCGTCGGGCGCGTCCGAGAGGTCGCGACGGCGGAGCCGTAGCAGGTCGGGAGTCGACTTGCCGCGCAGGTGCTCGAGCCGATCGCGGCGGCCGGTCGCCACGTGGCGCGCGCCGACGACCTCCTCCAGGCGCGCGAGCGCGGTCGCGGACAGGCGTGACGCGGGCAGCTCGAGCTCGTCGAGCGTCGGAGCCACGGGTGCGCCGTCGCGGAGACCGAGCGCCTGGCGCACGAGCGCCAGCATCTCCGGCGACAATTTGCGGCTGTGGCCGGGATCGCCCCACCCCGACCACGAGGTCGTCCCGATACGCTGTGACATCTGATGCAAGAACGTAACACACGCTCCGCACGTTTGTCCAACCCGCCTGGCGGGCCCACCGGCGCACCCAGCGCCGGTGGGCCCGCCCCCGCGCTCGCTGCCACTTCCCCGACCGCCGAGCAGGACCCGGTGCTCGACGCCGCCCGCGCGACCGTGCTCGACTTCGGCGTCCGCCGGGCGACGCTGACCGAGGTGGCGCGGCGGGCCGGCCTCAGCCGGATGACCGTGTACCGCCGCTACAGCGACGGCAACGAGCTGATGCGGGCGCTGATGTCGAGGGAGTTCCTGGCGGTGCTGGCGGAGGCGCAAGACCGCGCCGCGCAACTCGCGGACCCGCTCGAGCGGGTGCTGACCGGGATCACGGGCACGCTCGGGATGTTGATCGAGCACCCGTTGCTGCTGCGGCTGCTCGAGCTCGAGCCGGAGATGCTGCTGCCCTACTTGACCGAGCGGGTTGGCGAGTTCCAGCGCGCCGGCCGCCAGGCGCTGGCCGCCTGGATCGCCGACGCACAGGTTGCCGGTGCCGTGAGGGCGGGCGATCCGGCCGAGATCGCCGCGACGATCGAGCTGGCCGCCAGAGGCCTGGTCCTATCGGCGCGGACGCTGTCGGCGTCCACCGCCGCGGCCGGCATCGGCGAGCTGCGTTCGATGATCGCGGCGTATCTGCGGTCCTGACTCGCTGGGCTAAGCGCCGGTTGCCACCGCCTGGCGGAGCGCCAGCAAAGGCGATGTCAGCACGCGAACACATGGAGCCGTTTCACCGCCAAGGTGCTTGGGTAAGAGCTTACCCATGCCATTAGAGACGCTTCATGTTCCCGCCAGCGCCCGCGCTGGCTCGGCGCTGCGACCGGCTGCGCCCGACGAGCTGTTCGAGCGCTGGCAGCGTCACGCCGACCAGCGCGCGAGAGACGAGCTGGTGACCCGGTACATGCCGCTCGCCCGCCGGCTGGCGCGCCGCTACCTGGGCGCGCGCGAGCCGTTCGAGGATCTCCTCCAGGTGGCCAGCCTCGGACTGGTCAAGGCGATCGACCGGTTCGACGCGGAGCGTGGAAACGCGTTCACCTCGTTCGCAGTGCCGACGATCCTCGGAGAGCTGAAGCGGTACTTCCGTGATCTGGGCTGGGCGGTGCACGTTCCCAGAGGCGCGCAGGAGCGCGCGCTCAAGGTCGAGGAGGCGCAGCGCCAGCTGACCTCCCGTACCGGCCGGGTGCCGACGATCAGCGAGCTGGCCGGGTACATGGAGCTGAGCCTCGAGGACGTGCTCGACGCGCTCGAGGCGGCTGGCGCCCACCACTCGATGTCGCTGGACACGCCGCGCGACGACGGCGAGTCCGAAGGCGGCACGATCGTCGACGTGCTTGGCGAGGAGGACAAGCGCTTCGAGTACATCGACGCCGGCGCCAGCATCGAGCAGGCCGCTCGTCAGCTGAGCGAGCGGGAGCGCCGGATCCTCGCGCTGCGGTTCATCGAGGATCGCACGCAGACGCAGATCGCCGCGATCGAGGGCGTCTCACAGATGCAAGTGTCCCGCGTCCTGCGGCGCGCGCTGGCGACGCTGTCGGAGCTGGTGCACGCGGACGGCGCCAGCATCGCCGCCCGCCGGTAGATTGTCTACCGGCTCCGACCGGGAGTCACAGCCGAAATGCCCGCCGCCGGGGTTTCAGCGGGAGTGGGCGTGGGAAGGCCACATCCACATCGACGAAGCCCTGGCAACCGTCTCTCTAGAGCTCGAAAGCCGGCCCGAGTGCATCACGCTGGTGCGGTCGACGCTGGCCGGCGTCGGCGACTTCCTGCAGCTCGACCCGGAGTTGCTGGACGACCTCAAGACCGCGATCAGCGAGGCCTGCAACAACGTCGTGCTGCACGCCTACGGCGGCGAGACGGGACCGCTGCGGATGTCGCTGGCGATCACTCCCGAGGACTTCAGCGTGAGCGTCCGCGACCAGGGAGTTGGAATCCAGCGGGTGTCGCCGGCGGCCGACCGGATGGGCGTCGGCCTCGCGGTGATCAGCGCGCTCGCGAGGCGGGCCGAGTTCCTCAGCGAGCCGGGAAAGGGGACCGAGGTGCGGATGTCGTTCGGGACCGACGGGCTTGGGGAGGACGGCGAGCTGTTCGCCTGGAGCCGCGGTGACGCCGAGTGGACGCCGGTGGCGGTGAGCGGAGACATCGTCGTCAGGCTGGCGCCGGTCGAGTTGCTCGGCGAGCTGATGGGACGCCTGGTGCGGGCGGTGGCCGCCGGGGCGCACTTCTCGGTCGACCGCTTCTACGGCCTGCACACGCTGACCGGCGCGCTCGGCGCGCGCGCGGCAGAGCTCGACGGCGACCGGCGCGTGGCGTTTGCGATCACCGGGCGGCCGAAGCGCCTCGAGCTCGAGGTTGGGCCGCTGCCGGCCGGCAGCTCGGGCGCGCTGTTCGGCGGTGAGCTGCCGGTCGAGCTCCTGGAGCTGATCGAGCGGATCGATGCGACCCGCCTGAACGATGCCGAGCTGGTGCGCGTGCAGGTGGTTGAGCCCCGGCGCTGAGGCGGGCGGGCAGCGGCCACAGCGGCGGGCCAGGGTGACCGTCAGTCGTCGGTGACGCCGTCCGGCGGCGAACCCGACAGCGTCAGTCGCTCGGTCAGACCAGTCAGGTTGAGCAGCCGCTCGACCTGGGCACCGGCGTTGATCAGCCCCAGCTGCAGGCTCGCGTCCTGCGCTCGCTGATGTGCCCGCACGAGCACGCTGAGGCCGGTGGAGTCGATGAACTCGAGGTTTGCGAGGTCGATTACGATCAGCTCCGCACCGGACTCGAGCGCCGCGTTCAGCTGCTCCTCGACGGAGCCGGCGGCGACCAGGTCGAGCTCGCCGCTGACGGCGACAATCCGTGCATCTCCCTGGCTCCGCGCCTGTACCCGAAAGTGGTCGTGCACTGCGCGCCAGCGTACACGGTTTCGCCCCCAGTCGCGGGGGGTAGGCGTGACCACAGTGACCACGGTCGGCTTCCTCGGAACGGGTACGATGGGCCTCCCGATGGCGCGGAACATCGCGCGCGCCGGGATCGCGCTGCGCGCCTGGAACCGCTCGCGCGAGAAGGCCGAGCCGCTGGCAGCCGACGGCGCGGTGATCTGCGACGACGCGCGCGAGGTGGCCGACGGCGCCGACGTCGTG
>JASHQV010000223.1 GCA_030038955.1 Solirubrobacteraceae bacterium | reverse complement strand
AGCCACCCAACGGCGTCCCCTGGCGATCGTACTGCTTGCGCTTGTCGGGATCGGACAGCACGTCGTGGGCCTGGGAGATCTGCTTGAAGCGCTCCTCAGCCCGCTTGTCGCCGGAATTGCGATCCGGGTGGTACTGGCGCGCGAGCTTGCGGTAGGCCTTCTTGATCTCCTCGTCGGTGGCGTTCTTGCCAACCCCGAGGACCTTGTAGTAGTCGGGCCGCTCAGCCATCTCCTCGCACCCTCCTCGTCAGGCTGCGACCAGCACCCGCGCCGGCCTGAGCACGGTCTCGCCCAGCCGGAAGCCCTGCTGGTAGACCTGGATCACGGTGCCGGGCGCGTGGCCCTCGACCGGGTGCTGCGCGACCGCCTCATGGCGCTGCGGGTCGAACTGCTCGCCCGCCGGCGAGAATGGCTCGATCCCGACGCGCGCGAGCGCGGCGAGCACGTCGGCGTGCACCAGCTTGATCCCGGAGGCGAGCTGCGACTCGGCGTCGGCGGCCGCCTCCTCGGGGCTGCCGGCGGCGAACGCCGTCGCCGCCTCGACCGCGCGGTTGAGGTTGTCGATCGCGGGCAGCAGCTCCTTGGCCAGCTTGATCACGCCGCGGTCCTGGGCGAGCATCGCCTCGCGCGCAGCGCGCTTGCGGTAGTTCTCGAAGTCCGCCTTCGTGCGCTGTGCCAGCTCCAGGTAGTGGTCGGCCTTCTCGGCCCTCGCGGCGAGCTCGTCCAGGTCGCGCTCGAAGTCGCGCTCGAGCTCGAGCTCGTCCTCGTCGGCCGCACCCCGCTCGGCCTCGGCCGAGGGCGTTTCTGCAGCTGTTTCCTTCAGGGACCCAGGGGGCGTGTCCGAGGGCGATCGTCGCGAAGCGGTATCGACCTCGGACTCCCCTCCGGGGACCCCATCAACCGGAGTCCCCGGAGTGATACGAGGAGAGCGCTCCATCGCTATTTACCCTCGTCCACGACCTCAGCGTCAACGACGTCCTCCTCGGCGCCCGCGCCGTCGCCGGACGCGCCGGCGCCGTCGGTCGACTCCGCGGCACCGTCGGTGGACTGCTGAGCTGCCCGCTGGTACATCGCCTCGGAGACCTTGTGGAAGGCCGACTGCAGCGCCTCGGTCCGGGCGTTGATCTCGGTGGCGTCCTCGGAGGTGAGGACCTCCCTGACCGACTTGATCGCCGCCTCGATCTCCGACTTCGAGTCGGCGTCGACGTTGTCGCCCAGCTCGGTCAGCTGGCGCTCGGCCTGGTAGGCGGCGTTCTCGGCGTTGTTGCGCGCCTCGGCCAGCTCGCGCTGACGGCGGTCGTCCTCGGCGTGCGACTCGGCGTCCGAGACCATCCGCTTGATCTCGTCATCCGACAGGCCGGAGCCCGAGCGGATCTCGATCTTCTGCTCCTTGCCGGTGCCGAGGTCCTTGGCGGACACGTTCAGGATCCCGTTCGCGTCGATGTCGAAGGCGACCTCGATCTGCGGGATCCCGCGCGGCGCCGGCGGGATGCCGGTCAGCTGGAACTTGCCCAGCGACTTGTTGTAGCGAGCCATCTCGCGCTCACCCTGGAGCACGTGGATCTCGACGCTCGGCTGGTTGTCCTCAGCGGTCGAGAACACCTCGGCCTTGCGCGTCGGGATCGTCGTGTTGCGCTCGATCAGCTTGGTCATGACGCCGCCCTTGGTCTCGATCCCGAGTGTCAGCGGAGTCACGTCGAGCAGCAGCACGTCCTTGACGTCGCCGGCCAGCACGCCCGCCTGGATCGCGGCGCCGACGGCGACGACCTCGTCCGGGTTGACGCCGCGGTGCGGCTCCTTGCCGGTCAGCTCCTTGACCTTCTCCTGCACGGCCGGCATCCGGGTCATGCCGCCGACCAGGACCACGTGGTCGATCGTCGCCGTGCCCTTCTCCTTGGCGTCGTCAAGCGCCTGGCGGACCGGCGGGACCGTCCGGTCCAGCAGCTCCGAGGTGAGCTCGTTCAGCTTCGCCCGCGTGAGGCGCGTGTCGAGGTGCTTCGGGCCGCTCGCGTCGGCGGTGATGAACGGCAGGTTGATCTGCGACTCCTGCGTCGTCGACAGCTCGATCTTCGCCTTCTCGGCGGCCTCGTACAGGCGCTGCAGCGCCATCGGGTCGGTGCTCAGGTCGATCCCCTGCGAGCGCTTGAAGTCGCCGACCAGCCAGTCGACGATCTTCTTGTCGAAGTTGTCGCCGCCGAGGTGGTTGTCGCCGGCTGTCGCCTTGACCTCGAACACGCCGTCGCCGATCTCCAGCACCGACACGTCGAAGGTGCCGCCGCCGAGGTCGAACACGAGGATCGTCTGGTCAGTCTCCTTGTCGAGGCCATACGCCAGCGACGCCGCGGTCGGCTCGTTGATGATCCGCTTGACGTCGAGCCCGGCGATCCGACCGGCGTCCTTGGTCGCCTGGCGCTGGTCGTCGTTGAAGTACGCGGGCACCGTGATCACGGCGCTGTCGACGGTCTCGCCCAGGTATGCCTCGGCATCCGACTTCAGCTTGCCGAGGATCATCGCGCTGATCTCGGGCGGGCTGTACTGCTTGCCCTTGCCGTCGGAGCCCTCGGTGACCTCGACGCGCGCGTCGCCGTTCGGCCCGGAGACGACCTTGTACGGGACGATCGCCTCCTCCTCGCGTACCTCGGCCTCCTTGCGGCCCATGAAGCGCTTGATCGAGAAGACCGTGTTCTGCGGGTTGGTGACCGCCTGCCGCTTGGCGACGGTGCCGACCAGCCGCTCGCCACCCTGGGTGAAGGCGACCACGGACGGGGTCGTACGACCGCCCTCGGCGTTCTCGATCACCGTCGGGTCGCCGCCCTCGAGCACCGCCATGCAGCTGTTGGTCGTACCCAGATCGATGCCAATTGTCTTGCCCATGGTTGTCGTTCTACTCCTATTTGATCGTGAAAATCTAAGCGCGATCGTAGCAGATCTGTCACCGGCTGCAAAGCGTCTGCCCGAGCCTCGCGCGGTGCCTCGGGCACACACGAGGTGATCATGCGCCGTGGCGCCATCTCACCGGAATCCAGACCTGTTCGTACGCGCACGCTATGCGCACAACGGCTTGATTGCGCGCCAGAGCACGAAAAACGTGTTCGTGCGCGCAATCTGGCGGCTCGCGGGAACAGATTGCGCGCTGGGACACGCTGGGGCACGGCAACCGGTCAGATCGGCGTTGATCGCGCCCCTCATCCAGCGTCGAACGACCCGGCGCTGGGGCACATCCGCGCCAGCGCGCACGCCCCACACTCGGGCCGGCGGGCGTGGCAAGTCCGCCGCCCGTGGCGCAGCAGGTTGATGTGGAGCTCCAGCTCCTCGCCGGCTGGAGTGATCTCCAGCATCGTGTCGTGCAGCTCCTCGAATGGCGCGCCCGCCCGGAACAGCCCGAGGCGGGTGCCGACCCGGGAGACGTGCGTATCGACCGGCACGTCGCGCATCCCGAACGAGAACAGCAGCACGCACGCGGCCGTCTTGCGCCCGACCCCCGGCAGCGAGGTCAGATACGCCTCGGCGGCTGGCACGCTCAGCGTGCTCAGCCAGTCGAGCGTGAGGTGCCCGGCCGCGGGCGCTCCCCGCGGCCGCTCGTTGTCGGTCACCGCCCGCAGGATCGACTTGATCCGGGCCGACTTGACCCGCGAGATCCCGCCCGGGCGGATCGCCTGCTCGAGCTCGTCGACGGGGGCGTCGCGCACCTGCTCCCACGTTCGGAAGCGCTCGCGCATCGCGAAGTAGGCGACGTCTCGGTTGCGATCGTTGGTCGACTGCGACAGCACCGTCAGGATCAGCTCGGCGAGCGGATCGCCGTGCGGCGGCGCGCACGGGATTCCGTACACGTCGCGCAGGCGGTCGCGCAGGCGTCGCACCCGCGCCCGCGGTGGTGCCCTCCAGTCACGCTTGCGAGCGGCCGCCGGCACCGTCAGCGCGATCCTCGGGCGGCGCCCCCAGCACCAGCGGGCTCGGGAACGCTGGTGGCGGGCCCGGGGACGCTGCTGGCGGGCTCGGGAACGCTGCTGGCGGGCCCGGGGACGCTGGTGGCGGGCTCGGGAGCGTTGCTGCGCACACGGCGGACGTTATCCATCGCGACGGCAGCGTCCAGCCCCGGTCCCGCGTAGTCTCTGCCTCGCAACCATGGCCGACACGGACACTACCGAGCGGCGCCGGCGGGAACAGCACGCGCGCCGGCCGCGGCCACGCCGCCAGAGCACGATCACCCAGGAGCTGATGCGGGAGCGGCTGATCGAGTCGCGCCTGACGCCGAACGCGATCAGCCTCACCGGGTTCGCGCTCAACCTCGTGGCCGCCGGCTTGGTCGTGGAGCGCCTGTTCTTCCTTGCCGGGGTCGCGTTCATCGTCGGCTCGGTGATGGACACGCTCGACGGCCGCTACAGCCGCATGTCGGGCAAGGGGACGCCGTTCGGAGCATTCCTCGACTCGACCCTGGACCGGCTCGAGGAGGGGATCGTGCTGACCGCGGTCGGCGCCTACTTCGCCGCGCGCGGCGACTCGGCCGCCGCCGCCGCCACGGTCGCCGCGGTGTTGCTGTCGCTGACCGTCTCGTACACGCGCGCCCGGGCCGAGGCGCTCGGGCTGGCGTGCAAGGTGGGGCTGGCGACGCGGCCGGTGCGGGTCGTGATCCTGTCGGCCGGGCTGGTATTCGCCCGCGGCGCCTCGCTCGGCCAGTTCGAGCTGCTGGCGCCCGCCGTCTACGTGCTGGCGGGGCTCAGCCTGATCACCACGATCCAGCGTGTCGCGTACGTCCGGAGTCAGCTGAAGGCGCCCGCGTAAGCGTCCGTCAGCGGCGCGGGCACGCGGCCCCCCGGTGTAACGAATCGACCCTCGCGGAATACCCTAAGAGGCCTGCCGCTGTCCAATCGCTGGACGCGGCCCCACAGACCTCTTTCAGAAGGGACGCAGCCAATTGAGCAACACAAGCGTCAACGGCAACGGCTCCGAGGCCGCCGCTGATGGATCCCGCCTGCCCGACCCCAGCCTCCGCGAGCGCTACCAGAGCGACAAGGTCCGCGTGGCGATCGTCGGCGTCGGCAACTGCGCCAGCTCGTTCGTCCAAGGTGTCCACTACTACCGCGACGCCGACCCGGAGCAGTCGGTCCCGGGCCTGATGCACGTCGACCTTGGCGGCTACCACGTGCGCGACATCGAGTTCTCGGCCGCCTTCGACATCGACGCCGACAAGGTCGGCAGGGACCTCAGCGAGGCGATCTTCCGAGGGCAGAACAACACGCTCGAGTTCGACCCGGACGTCCCCAAGCTCGGCGTGGAGGTGATGCGCGGGATGACGCACGACGGCCTCGGCAAGTACCTCAAGCAGAAGATCAAGAAGGCCCCCGGCCCGACCGCCGACATCGTCGAGGTGCTGAAGGACACGCAGACCGACGTGGTCGTCTCCTACCTGCCGGTCGGCTCCGAGCAGGCGACCAAGTGGTACGTGGAGCAGATCCTCGAGGCCGGCTGCGGGTTCGTCAACTGCATCCCCGTGTTCATCGCCCGCGAGCAGTACTGGAACGAGCGCTTCGAGAAGGCCGGCCTGCCGATCCTCGGCGACGACATCAAGTCCCAGGTGGGAGCGACGATCGTGCACCGCTCGCTCGCTCGCCTGTTCCACGACCGTGGCGTCAAGATGCTGCGCACCTCGCAGCTCAACGTCGGCGGCAACATGGACTTCTACAACATGCTCGAGCGCGAGCGGCTGGAGTCGAAGAAGATCTCCAAGACCAACGCCGTCACCTCGATCATGGGTCACGAGCTGCCCGCCGAGGACGTCTACATCGGCCCCTCGGACTACGTGCCGTGGCTGACCGACCGCAAGTGGGCGCACATCCGCATCGAGGGCCAGGCGTTTGGGGACGTGCCGCTGAACCTCGAGTGCAAGCTCGAGGTGTGGGACTCGCCGAACTCGGCCGGAATCGTGATTGACGCGACCCGCTGCTGCAAGCTGGCGCTCAACCATGGGCTCAGCGGGCAGCTCGACGGCCCCAGCTCGTACCTGATGAAGTCACCGATGCACCAGCGCCCAGACGATCAGGCGCGCGAGGCGACCGAGCAGTTCATCGCCACCTACGCGCGCACGCCGCTGCCGGGCAAGCGGGCCCCGCGCGCGGCTGCGCCTAAGGAGACGCCGACCGCCTGAGCCGGAGCCGGGGTGGCGCGGCCACTGGCCTGGTGGGCCGGTGGCCGCGAAGGACCGGTCCGCGAGCACCGGCCCTGGGGATTCCGATGATTACACTCACGGCGTGCCACCGCGTCTGGCGATCGCGCAGGCGAGCCCGTTCGCCTGGGAGGCGGACAGCGAAGTAGGGGAGCACGTCGCCAAGCTGTCGGCGGCCCTCAGCCGACGCGGACATCGTGTGCTCGTGATCGCCCCGTCGCTGTCGCCGGGACTGGTCCGCGACAGCCGCCGGGCGCTGCGGGGCGACCCGGCCGCGCTGCTCGAGCGCGCTGACGGCGAGCCGCTCGTGCTCGGCGTCGGCGAGGTGCTGTCGTTTGCGCCGGCGCGCCGGCGCGCGGCCTCGCTGCCGGTCGACGTGGCGCGGACGATCGAGCAGGCGCTGGAGCTGCTGCCGCTCGATGTCGTGCACGTGCACGAGCCGTTTGCGCCGAGCGCCGCGAGCAGCGCGCTGCGACACTCGCGGGCGCTGAACGTCGGGAGCTTCCACGCGCCGACCGAGCGGCTCGTGTCGACCCAGCTCGGGCGGCCGCTGTCGCAGCTGCTGTTCGGGCGGCTGGACGCGCGGCTCGCCAGCTACCGTGCCACGCGCGAGCTGATGGCGCGGTACTTCCCCGGTGAGTACCGGGTGGTCGCGCCGGGAGCCGAGCCGGTCGCGCGCGTGCCGTCCGCCGGCGGGGCCGTGCGCCTGGTGATGGTCGCCGAGGAGGAGCGCGCAGCGCTACGCCTGTTCCTGCGCGCGCTGCGGCTGCTGCCCGCCGAGCCGGCATGGCGGGTGACGGTCTGCTCGACGCGCCCGCTGACGGCCCCAGCGACGCTGAGCCGGACGCTGCGCGAGCGCGTGCGGTTCGTCGGCGGCGAGCGGGCGACCGACGCGCTCGCCGACGCCGACGTGCTGGTGCTCGCCTCCGAGGGGGTGCGGCCGACGCCCGGCGTGCTCGCGCGGGCGCTGGTCAGCGGGGTCGTGCCGGTCGCACCGCGGCTGGCAGTCTACGAGGAGCTGCTGTCCGAGGGCAGCCGCGGACTCGAGTTCGAGCCCGGCGACGGGCAGACGCTGGCCGCCCAGCTGACGCGCCTGATCGCCGAGCCGGAGCTGCGCCGGAGCCGCGCCGCCAGCGGCGAGCACGCCGCCGAGGAGCTCGGCTACGAGCGGCTGACCGACCAGCTCGAGCAGGTCTACGGCGCGCTCGTCACCCGCCGTCACGGCGGGCGCGGCGACGCGCGCGTGCGCCGCGCGCTGCGCGAGCGGGCGCTGATCGACGTCGACCTGCACATGCACACCGATCATTCGCCGGACTGTGCGACGCCGGTCGAGGTGCTGCTGGCCGAGGCCCGCGCCCGCGGACTCGGCGCGATCGCGGTCACCGACCACAACGAGATCTCGGGCGCGCTCGAGGCCCAGCGCCAAGCCGAGGGCGGCGATCTCGAGGTGATCGTCGGCGAGGAGATCAAGACGGCCGAGGAGGGGGAGGTGATCGGGCTGTTCCTGAGCCACAAGATCCCGCGCGGGCTGACGCTGGCGGAGACGATCGCCGAGATCCGGCGGCAGCGAGGCGTCGTCTACGTCCCGCATCCGTTCGACCGCCTGCACTCGGTCCCGGACTACGGGCACCTGCTGACGGTGCTCGACGAGATCGACGCGATCGAGGTGTTCAACCCTCGGGTCGCGATCTCCGAGTTCAACGAGGAGGCGGTCCGGTTCGCCGCCAAGTACCGGATTCCGGCGGGAGCGGGGTCGGACGCTCACGTCTCCCAGGGGCTCGGGTCGGTGCGCATCCGGATGCGGCAGTTCTCGGGGCCGGAGGAGTTCCTGGAGTCGCTGCGCGACGCCGACATCGTCCGCAACCCGGCCAGCCTCCTGTACGTGCAGGCACTGAAGTTCCTGCAGACGCGGGCGCTGCCGGAGTCGGCGCGGAAGGCGTCGCGGCAGCGCCGCGTGCGGCGGGTCGCCCGCAACTCCTGATGCGCCCGGAAGGACAAGCCCGGAGTGCGTCCAATCGAACACCGGTGCCGGCAACCGACGACGAGATCCGCGAGAAGTACCTGGAGCGGGCGATCCGCGAGCTGAACTCGCTGGCCCGCGAGCTGCAGGCCTGCTCCGGCTGCCCCCGCGGACAGCTGATGCCGGTGCTCGGCTCGGGCCACCCGCAGGCCGACATCTTCCTGATCAAGTACGCGCCCCGGGCCTCCGAGGTGGAGGAGGGGGTCGCGTTCTACGGGCGCACCGGCAACGCGCTGATGAAGTCGCTGAAGCGCCTCGGCATCGATCCGCTGGCGGTGTACGGCACCCTGTGCGTCAAGTGTCCGGTGCCCGACCCGGTGATGGCCGACCCCGCGTGCGTCGCCCGCCTGACCGAGGAGCTGGCGATCGTGCGCCCGAAGATCCTGGTAGTGATGGGTGAGGAGGCGCTGTCCGTGGTCAACGACCTCGACGTGCCGCTGCGCCAGGAGCTGGACGCCACGACCGGGGAGGTGCAGCGATTCACGCCGTCGATCGAGGCGCTGTACGTGCCTAACATCGACGACGCGCTCGACGAGGACGCCGCCAAGCGCGAGTTCTGGTCGGCGTTCCGGATGCTCGGGCAGTGGTGGAGCGAGCTGCCGCCGTACTGACCGTACTGATTGTGTCGCGCGGCGCGCCGTGTGGGTAGGCTGCGTGCATGGACCTGGAGGAGCGCACGCTCGAGAAGACCGGCGACCGCTGCGAGGTGTGCGGCGTGAGCTGACCGCGCGCGAGCTGCAAGCGGTGATGGAGTCTGGAGGCCCGGCGCTGTGCACTACGCACGCCGCCGAGACCGTGCCAGCGCTCGAGCCCGACGAGGACGACGAGAGCGACGAGGAGTAGCCAGCCCGGCCGGGTAGCCGCGGGATCGATGGATGAAAATTGGCCTATGGACTCACTTTGATCCATCGATCGCCTCGCTGAGGCTCCGCCGGGACGCTACATCGTCAGGATGACCTTGCCGAACTTGCCGCTCTCGCGGAGCCGCGCGTAGGCGGCCTCGGCCCGCTCGAGCGGGAGCTCGGCGGCGATCGGCACGGTCAGGCTGCCGCTGTCGAACAGCGGCAGCACCTGGCGCTCCATCGCCCTCGCGGTCAGCGCCTTCTCCTCCAGCGAGCGGGCGCGCAGCATCGACCCGAACATCTGGACGCGCTTGGCCAGCAGCAGCCCGAGGTTGATCTCGGCCTTGGCACCCGCGCCGATGCCGATCACGGCGATCCGGCCTCCCATCGCCAGCGCGAGCAAGTCCTCGGGCAGGTTGGGCGCACCGACCAGCTCCAGGATCACGTCGAACGGCCCGTGCTCGCCGAAGGCGTCCGGCGCGATCACCTCCGCTCCCAGCCCCTCGACCTGCGCGCGGCAGCCGGGACTGCGCACCGTCGCGATCACCCGCGCGCCAGCTAGCCGCGCCAGCTGGATCGCCGCGACGCCGACGCCGCCGGCGCCGCCGTGGACGAGCAGGCGCTCACCGGTCTTCAGGCCTGCCTGCGTGAACAGGGCGTCGTGGGCGGTCGTGAACACCTCGGGCACGCCACCGGCCGTGAGCGTCTCCAGGCTCTCGGGTATCGGCATCAGGATGCGCTCGTGGACGGCCGCCAGCTCGGCCTGTCCGCCACCCCCGACGAGTCCCATCACGCGGTCGCCGGGAGCGAACCGCCGTGACCCCGAACCGCAGACGAGCACCTCGCCGGCGAGCTCCAGGCCGGGGATGTCAGGCGGCGAGCCCGGCGGCGCCGGGTAGCGTCCGGCGAGCTGGTGCAGGTCGGCGGCGTTGAGCCCGGCGGCGCGCACCTGAACCAGCACCTCGCCCGCCCCCGGCACGGGATCCGGGTGCTCCCGCAGCTCGAACTGGTTCTCGCCGGTGATCGTGACGGCTCGCACTGTCCAGTCCCCTAATCGCCGATCGGGGTCCGGTCCGGCGCCGGGGTGGTGTGCGGCGCCTGGGACCGGACCGGCGCCTGGGACCGGACCGGCGCCGGGGACCGGTCCGGCGCCGGGGTCCGCACTGGCTGCGGGCGCCGCTCGAACTGGGCGACGCACTCCACATGCGGGGTCTGGGGGAACATGTCGACGGGGCGCACCTTCCTCAGCGCGTACCCGGCCTCGCCAAGCTGGGCAGCGTTGGGGGCGAGCGTCGTCGGGTTGCAGGAGACGTACACGATGCGGCGCGGCGCCGCCTCGATGATCCGCCGCACGATCTTCTGCGAGAGGCCTGCCCGCGGCGGATCGACGACCAGCACCTCGGGGCGCCCCGCCCGCTCCACCAGCTCCGCCAGCGCCAGGCGGACGTCGCCAGCGAAGAAGCGGGCATTGTCGATCTCGTTGGCCCGCGCGTTGGCGATCGCGTCGGCGATCGCGTCCTCGACTATCTCGAGACCCCACAGCTCGGCCGCGCGCGGGGACATCAGCAGGCCGATCGTCCCGATCCCGCAGTACAGGTCGTAGACGCGCTCGAACCCGGTCAGCTCCGCGTACTCGTTCGCGATCGCGTACAGGCGCTCGGCCATCTCGGTGTTGGTCTGGAAGAACGCCTGGTCGGAGATGCGCACGCGGAGGCCGCCGATCTCCTCCTCGAGCCGATCGCTGCCCGACAGCAACTCGGTCCGCCCGCCGGACGTGATCTCGGCGGGGCTGTCGAGCTGGGTCCACAGCAGCCCCTGGGCGGAGCGGGCGGCGGCGATCAGCGCCTCGGCGTCGAGATTGGCGCCGGAGGCGGAAGGCAGTGCGCCG
>JASHQV010000222.1 GCA_030038955.1 Solirubrobacteraceae bacterium | reverse complement strand
AGCCTCGCCATGCGCGCCGCCAGCTCCGGGGCGAGCGAGCCGAAGTCGGCGCCGAGGCGCAGGAATGGCGGGGCTACGGCCACCTCGGCGCGGTTGTGCTCCACCGCCTCGATCACCGCCGCCGCCACGTCCTCGGGCTTGCGCGTGCCGACTCCAAGCGGCAGGGTCACGGCAGCGTCGGCGAACAGGCCTGCATCCCTGATGAAGCCCGGGAGCACCACGGAGCTGCCGACGCCCGATCCACGGAGATCCTCGCGCAGCGCCAGCGCGAAGCCGCGGACGCCGAACTTGCTTGCGCTGTACAGCGAGGACAGGGGAGAGACCGCTTTGCCTGCGAGCGAGGAGATGAACACCAGGTGGCCCCGCCGGCGGGCCAGCATTCCCGGCAGCAGCCCGCGGGCGAGCGCGACCGGTGCCCGCAGGTTGACCTCCAGGATCGTGTCGATCTGGTGCTGCGACAGCTCGGTGAAGTCGCCGCTCCCCGGCAGGCCGGCGTTGGCCACCAGGACGTCCACATCGCCGGCGGTGCCCACCAGCCGGTCGACTTCCGCCCGGTCGGCGAGATCGCAGCTGACGGCGCGCGCGCCGAGCTCGGCGGCCAGCTCGTCGAGCAGCTCGCGCCGCCGGCCGGTCACGATCAGATCGGCGCCGCGCCCGGCGAGCTCCCGCGCGATCGCCTGACCGAGGCCGCCAGTGGCGCCGGTCACAAGCACGGTTCCGCTGACCAGGGACACGACGCGCGGAGTGTAGATACTCCGCTCCGGTCCCACGCCGAGCCAAGACGCTCGCTCGGGGCTCACGTCGAGCCGAGATACTCCCTGGCGGTGGCGCGCGCCGAGATCATCGCCCTGTTCGGACCCACCGGCGTCGGCAAGACGGCGGTGGCGCTGGCCCTGGCGCGCCGCCTGCGCGAAGCCGGCGAGGATCCCGTCGCGGTCTCGGCCGACGCGCTCCAGGTCTACCAGGGGCTCGAGCTGCTGACCGGTGCGGCGACAGCCGCCGAGCGCGCGGAGCTGGAGCATCGACTGATCTCGTTTCTCCCGGTCGATGCCCAGTTCAGCGCCGGCCAGTACGCGGAGTTGGCGCACGCCGAGCTGGACGGCCTGCTCGCCTCTGGGCGCAGGCCGATCGTCGTCGGCGGCACCGGGCTGTACCTGAGAGCCGCGCTCGCTGAGCTGTCGCTGCGCCCGCCCCCACCCGAAGGCGTCAGGGAACGGTGGCTCGTCGAGCTGGCCGAGCGCGGGCCGGAGGCGCTGCACGCCCTGCTCGAGCACCGCGCGCCGTGGGTCGCCGCTGAGATCGCGCCGAGCGACCGCCAGCGGGTCGTACGCGCACTCGAGTTGCTCGACATGGGCGAGCTCGAGCCCCCGCCCGGCACCTCGGAGCTGTGGACCGAGCAGATGCGCCGGCCGACGCTGCTGGCTGGGCTGACGCTGGCGCGGGAATCGCTGTACAAGCAGATCGACGCTCGCGTCGAGGCGATGCTCGCCGCCGGCGTCGAGGCAGAGATACGGCGTGCCTACGGCGCCGGCGCCAGCGCCACCGCGCGCAAGGCGCTCGGCTTCCAGGAGCTGCTGGCCGGCGACGTCGAAGGGATGAAGCGCCGCACCCGTAACTACGCACGTCGGCAGCTGACGTGGATGCGCAAGCTCGCCGGGGTCAGCGAGATCGACCTGACTGGGATCTCGCCGGCGGAGGCGGCCGGCGAGATCCTCGGGCTGTGGCTCGCCGGCGACGGCACGGGTGAGGACGGCGGAGGCAACGCCGGCGCGGGAGGGCAAACCTGAGCGCACGATTAGACTGCGGCCCCGTGAACTTCGAGAAGTGGCAGGCGCTCGGCAACGACTATCTGATCATCGAGCAGCGCGAGCTCGTGTTCGAGCTGACGCCCGCCAGGATTCGACGGTTGTGCGCACACCACACCGGCGTCGGCTCCGACGGCGTGCTGCTGCTGTCGCCGCCCGACGACCCGGGGTTCGTCGCGCGCATGCGGATCTTCAACCCCGATGGATCGGAGGCCGGGGTGTCCGGCAACGGAGCGCGCCAGGCGATCCTGTACCTGCGGCACCGCGGCTGGACCGATCAGGACGCGTTCACGCTGCAGACCGCCGCTGGTCCGCTGCGCCCGACGATCACCTCGCCGACCACGTGCACCGTCGACATGGGGTTTGCGAGCCTGGTCAGCGACGACTTCCCCGGCGGGCCACCAGACGGCCGCGGCGAGATCGCCGTGCAGGGACGGAGACGCCGCTTCCGCCACGTCCAGGTGGGCAACCCCCAGTGCGTGTTCGCGACGACCGACGAAGCGACCCTACGGGCGCTCGAGCTGCCGACGATCGGCCCTGGGATCGAGCGCAGCGAGCAGTTCCCCAACCGCACCAACGTCTCCTGGTACACGCCGCTCGCCGACGACCGGATTTGCGCGCGGATCTTCGAGCGCGGCGTCGGCGAGACGACCGCCGGCGGCACGGGAGCGACCGGGGCCGCCGTCGCGCACGTGCTCGCCGGCGGCAGATCCCCGGTGACGGTGCTGCTCGACGGCGGCGAGCTCGAGGTGGAGGTGGGGGAGGACCTGCACATCAACCTGTCGGGCTGGGCGGCTCCCGTGTTCGCCGGCAGCCTGACGCCCGAGTTCGCCGACCAGCTCCGCGCGACCGAGGAGCCGGCCGCCACCGAGCGACCGCGCATCCGCGAGGAGCTGCATGCGGCCGAGTAGCCGTCTGCAGAAGATCCCTCCGTACCTGTTCGCGGAGCTGGAGCGGAAGATCGCCGCCAAGCGAGCAGCCGGGATCGACGTGATCAGCCTCGGCATCGGTGACCCCGACACGCCGACGTACGCGCCGATCGTGGCCGCGGCGCAGCGCGCGGTCGCCGACCCGGCCACCCACCAGTACCCCAGCAACCGCGGCCGCCGGGACTTCCGCGAGGCGGTCGCGGCGTTCTACGCGCGCCGCTTCGGCGTCACGCTCGACCCCGACACCGAGGTGATGCCGGCGATCGGCGCGAAGGAGTGCATCTTCAACCTGAACCTGGCGT
>JASHQV010000021.1 GCA_030038955.1 Solirubrobacteraceae bacterium | reverse complement strand
AGATGTCCAAGAAAGCCACCAGGGTGCGCCTGCTGGACAGCGGCACGCTGGTCATCGACCAGTCGCATATCACCTGGAACGTCGGCTGCGGTACGCCAGTGCGCTTCCCCGTGTACAGCGTGCTCGTCGAGCATCCGGATGGGCTGCTGCTGTTCGACAGCGGCTTCGACCTCGAGCTGATCAAGGAGAAGCTGCCGTTTGAGCTGCCCGAGCAGACGCCCGAGCAGACGATCCTCGGACAGCTCGCCAAGTGTGGCTTCCACCCAGGGGACGTGGACGCGGTGATCAACTCGCACCTGCACATCGACCACTGCGGCGGAAACAAGCAGTTGCCGGGCGCCACCACCTACCTGCACTACCTCGAGCTACGCGAGGCGCGTACCCCCGAGCCGTTCGAGCGGCTCGGATACGCCGACCAGGGCTACGACTATCCGGGAGCGAACTTCTCGCTGCTAGAAGGCGACCTCGAGTTCGCCCCGGGCATCCACCTGTTCCATACCCCAGGGCACACGATCGGCCACTACTCGGCGCTAATCGAGCTCGAGGGCAGCCGGCCACTGATGTTCATGTTCGATGTCGCCTACACGCAGCCCGCCTATGAGAACGGGCAACAGGCGGGTTTCCATCACAATCCGGTGGACGGGGTGCGGTCGATCCGGCGAGTCAAGCAACTGGTCAAGGAGTGGGACGCCGAGGTGCTGTTCACGCACGACATGGACGTGTTCAAGACCTACCCGCTAGCGCCCGAACCGTTGACTGCGGAGGCGCGGCGATGAAGCTCTCGGGACGCGTCGCGCTCGTCACCGGCGGTGCGCAAGGAATCGGTCGGGCTGTCGCCGAGAAGCTTCACGCCGAGGGCGCCCAGGTAGCGATCGCCGACCTCAACGGCGACGGCGCCAACGCCGTCGCCGAGCGCCTCGACGGACTGGCAATCGAGGCCGACATCTCCGACGAGCAGGATGTGGACCGCATCGCACGCGAGACGCTCGCGCGGTTCACGAAGCTCGACGTGCTCGTCAACGCCGCCGCGATCGTGCCGTTCATCCCCTGGGACGACGTCGACTTCGCGTACTGGCGAAGGATCATCTCGGTCAACCTGGACGGCGCGTACCTAGTCGCTCGGGCGGTCGAGCGACCTATGCGCGACGCCGGCTACGGGCGCATCGTGCTGATCGCCTCCAACGCATTCATGGCGGGGACCCCGAACATGGGCCCGTATCTCGCAGCCAAGGGCGGTGTGGTCGGGCTCACCCGCGCGCTTGCCACAGAGCTCGGTAAGTACGGGATCACAGCCAACGCGGTCGCACCGGGGATCACACGTACGGAGGCGGTCATGAACTCGCCACACAAGGACGCGCTCGACTTCGTTCAGTCGCTCCAAGCGATTCCGCGGCACGCCCAGCCACAGGACATCGCGCCCGCGGTTGCGTTCCTGGCGTCCGAAGAGTCCGGCTGGGTGACCGGCCAGGTGCTCGTTGCCGACGCCGGTCACGTGCGCAACTGATGGCGGTTGGCGTTCGCACAGCCGGGGCAGTGCTGGCCGTCGCAGACGTACCTCGGTCGATCGCCTTCTACCGCGACAGGCTCGGCTTCGAGCTCGAGGCTAGCTTCGACGACCCTCCGTACGCCAGCCTTGCCTGCGCTGGCATGCGCCTGTCGCTGGCCGAACAGGGTCACACCGCCGAAGACCGCCCCGGGGTAAGCATGCTCGCCCCGACCGATCGCTCCACGCTCCAGACCATGCTCGTGCTCGAAGTCACAGACTGCCTCGCCGCCCATGCCGAGCTCGCTGGCGCCGGCGTGCGCTTCCTGGCTCCGCCCTCCTCGCCGCCCTGGGGTGGGCACCGGTGCTTCGCGATCGATCCCGACGGCTACCTCGTGGAACTGGAGGAGCCGGCATGAGGGCGGTCCGGCTGATCGGGCCCGAGCAGGTACGCGTCGACGAGGCACCCGATCCACGGCTCGAGAGCGAAACCGACGCAATCGTCCGCGTCACACACACCGCGATCTGTGGCGCCGACCTGCTGCCCTACCACGGCATGACCCCGGGCTTCGAGGCCGGCACGATCCTCGGCCATGAGTTTGTCGGCGTGGTGGCGGATGTGGGCGACGCAGTGCGCGGCCTCGAGCCTGGTACACGCGTGGTCAATACGAGCATGACGTCGGACGGAACCTGCGACCACTGCCGTGCCGGTCGGCCAACTCAGTGCCGCACCCGGGCGCTGTTCGGTTACTCGGGGGTCTATCCGCGGCTCGATGGTGGCCAGGCGGACCTCGTGCGCGTGCCGCGCGCCGATCGCACGCTGTGGCCGTTGCCGCCGGCGGTGACCAATGAGGACGCGGTGTTCGTAGCCGACATCCTGCCCACCGCGTTCGCGGCGCTGCAGCGGGCCGCGGTCGCCCCGGGCGACGTGGTTACGGTGCTCGGTTGCGGTCCCGTCGGTCTGATGGCCGTGCTGTGCGCGGTGCGCGCAGCCCGACAGGTCATCGCGGTCGACGGGATCGAGCGGCGCCGCGAGCTGGCAGCCGAGCTGGGAGCGCTGGCGGTCGCTCCTTCCGAGGCGGAGACCACTGTGGCCGAGGCCGCCGGTTCCCTCGGCGCCGATGCGGTGATCGAGGCTTCGGGCAGCCAGGCCGCGCTCGCCGCAGCGCTCACGCTCGTGCGGCCACAGGGCACGGTAGCGGTGATCGGCGCTCACTTCGAGCCGGACTTTCCACTCGACAACGGCCGCATGTTCGACAAGGAGATCACGCTGTCATTTACGATCGGCAACCCGGGACGTGATCGCGAGCGCCTGCTGGCCATGATTGCCGACGGCAAGTTGCAGCCGGCGAGGGTAGTCAGCGACGTGCTGTCGCTGGAGCAGGCCGCCGAGGCCTACCGCGCGTTCGCCGGCCGTGAGGCCACGAAGGTCGTTCTCACCACGGGCAGCTGAGCCGCATCGGACGATGACGGCGCCCCCCCCCCTCGCCGGTGACCTGCAGCGTAGGCCCTGCTGTCAGGTGAGGCGCACGGCAGCCAGGGCGAGCACCTCGGCGATCGCGGCCGCCGCTTCGAGACCCTCCTCGGACGCGAACTGCCTGGCGCCCTCGTCCGTGTGGAACGCCCATCCCCCGTCTCGCCCGACGCCGATCAGTGCCCCTGGGACGCGCCGCGTGATGTTGCCGAAGTCGGTCGCGAACGGCAGCGGCGGCGGCGAGCCCAGCGGCATGCGCCCCATGGACCGCAGGGCCTGATCCACGGCAGCTGCAACCCGGGCGTCAAACCTGATTCCCGCGTACGTCGGCTCGATTGTCCTCCACGCAGCGTTTGGTGAGACGTGCCTGTGGAGCCGCGCAGAAGCCCGCTCGAGCTCGGACTCGTCGTCGGCGAAGATCAAGAAAGTCATGCGAGTCACAACGCGACAGCCCTCCTCCACGTCGCCCTCAGACTCGATCCGCTCGATGATGATGTCGGCGGGCTGGGCCTGATTCGCATCGAGGGCTGCGCGTAGGACGCCGTATGTCGCCTGCGCTCGACGTGGATCGAGCGAGCGGGCGGCTGCGACGAGTGCCTGCTCGCGGCGCATCCATCGCGACTGGCGCCACACCGTGTCGGTGAACTCCGGATGCGCGTAAAGCGCGGCGTCGAGGTCGTCGCATGCGCCACTGGCCGCCGCGCGCGCCTTGCCGCCGCCTTCGTGGGCGGTGCCGGGCGCATGAATCTCGTCAGCCGGGCACCCCAGCACTGCGACCCGGCCAGAGAGCTCATCGCGGAGTCCGGCCAGCGCGCATGCGGCGCCGACCACGCCCGCCGCGAGTGCCCCGTGTCCGCATGAATGATCGGGCACGATCGAGCCGTCCGAGGCATGGGCGGGCACCGCGTCGTAGACCAGGATGAGACCGACGGTGGGCCCGCGGTGGGCGCCGGTCAGCTCCGCACGAAGCGCGGTCCCCATGCCCGCCCACTCCGGCTTCACCGACAAGCCGGCGTCCTGCAATCGAGTCGCCAGATATGCGGAGCACGCGTGCTCCTCGTGGCCCAACTCCGGGTGGCCATGGAGGAAGGCGATCACGTCGCTAATCGCAGTCTGCTGGGCTGCAACGGCGCTGTGGACCGCTTCGTCTGTAGGACGCACGGCCATGCTCACGGGCCGTCGGAGCGAGCGCTCACGCGCGTCACCGCATCGACCCGAGGATCGCCTGCAGCACCTCGAGCGCCCGGTCGCGGTGGGCGTCGAGCTCGGCCACCAGCCGGTCGGGGTCGCGGCGGCGCACCGCCGCGAGGATCCGGGCGTGCGCCTCGCTCGCCCGGCGGCGCTCGGCAGGCGAGCTGTAGTACAGCGCGCGATAGGCCTCGGTCGAGTCCCACAGCAGGCGGATCACGCGCATCGTGTGCGGCTGGCCGGGCGCATCCATCAGGCAGAAGTGAAACCGCCGGTTGGCCTCGAGCTCGGCGGCGACGTCGCCGCGCTCCGCCGCCCGCGCGCAGTCGTCGGCGGCGAGCGCGACCAGCTCGAGCCGGTCGTCGCCGAGCGCGGGCAGCGCCAGGCGCACGGCGCGCTCCTCGAGGACCTGGCGCAGACCGTAGATCTCCCGCAGATCCTCGATCCGCAGCTCCGTCACGAAGTAGCCGCGGCGCGGGCGGTAGGTCACCTGCCCCTCCTGCTCGAGCACGCGCAGCGCCTCCCTGACCGGCGCGATGCTGACCCCGAGGCTGTCGGCGACGTCCTCCTGCAGCACGCGCTGACCGGGCACCAGCTCGCCGCCGACGATCGCCCGGCGGAGCGCCTCGAGCGCGTGCGCAGGGGCGGTCCCGAGCGCGCCCACGGGCGCCAGGCCGGGTGCGCTCATCCGAGCGGTCCCGAGCGCGCTCACCGGAACGCCTGGATCCCGGTCAGCTCTCCCCCGATCACGAGCGCGTGCACGTCGGCGGTGCCCTCGTAGGTGACGACCGACTCGAGGTTGTTCATGTGCCGGATCACCGGGTACTCGAGCGTGATCCCGTTGGCCCCCATCACCTGACGGGCGGCGCGCGCGACCTCGAGGGCGGCGTTGACGTTGCCGAGCTTGCCCATGCTGACCTGCGCCGGCGCCAGCTTGCCCGCGTCCTTGAGGCGCCCGAGGTGCAGCGCCAGCAGGGTCGCGCGGTTCACCTCGAGCGCCATCGTCGCCAGCTTCTGCTGCTGGATCTGGAAGGACGCGATCGGACGCCCGAACTGGATCCGCTCCCTGCTGTAGCCGAGCGCCGCCTCGAAGCACGCTCGCGCCGCGCCGGCCGCGCCCCAGACGATCCCGAAGCGGGCCTCGTCGAGGCACGACAGCGGCCCCGCCAGCGAGCGCGCCTCGGGCAGCATCGCGTCGGCCGGCAGGCGCACGTCATCGAACAGCAGCTCCGAGGTGACGCTGGCGCGCAGCGACAGCTTGCGGTGGATGTCCTGGGTGGTGAACCCGTTCGTGCCGCGCGGGACGAGGAAGCCGCGGAGGCTGGCATCGGTCTCGTCGGTGCGTGCCCACACCACCGCCACGTCGGCGATGCCGCCGTTGGTGATCCACATCTTCTGGCCGTTGAGGATCCAGTCGCTGCCATCGCGACGGGCGCGGGTGCGCATCGAGCCCGGATCCGACCCCGAGTCCGGCTCGGTCAGCCCGAAGCATCCGATCGCCTCGCCCGCCGCCATCGGCGGCAGCCAGCGCTGCTTCTGCTGCTCCGAGCCCCAGCGGTGGATCGCGACCATCGCCAGCGAGCCCTGCACCGAGACGAGGCTGCGCACGCCCGAGTCGCCGGCCTCCAGCTCCATGCAGGTGAGGCCGTAGGCGGTGGCGCTCGCGCCCGCGCAGCCGTAGCCCTCGAGGTGCATGCCGAGCACGTTCAGGCGGCCGAGCTCGAGCGCCAGCTCGCGCGGGATCCTCCCCTGCTCGAACCACTCGCCGACCTCGGGCAGCACGCGCTCGCGCACGAACGCCCGCACCGTGTCGCGGATGTCGCGCTCCTCGTCGGACAGCATCTGGTCGATCGCGAGGAAATCCTCCGGGCGCACCTGCGCCCGGGTCGGCTTCGCGTGGCTGCGTGTGGCGGCGGTGGTCATGGGCGGCTCCCGTCTTGCGTCTTGACCATGAAGTTTCGAAGATCTAGGATCTTCTCAGATGCCCACCGCTTTGCCAAGCATCCGCATCATCGACTTCTCGCGCGTGCTCGCGGGGCCGTTCGCGACGATGCTGCTCGCCGACCTCGGCGCCGACGTGATCAAGGTCGAGCGTCCGGGCAGCGGCGACGACACCCGCAGCTGGGGTCCCCCGTTCGACGCCGGCGGCATCGCTACCTACTTCGAGGCGGTCAACCGCAACAAGCGCAGCCTCGCGCTCGACCTCGGCGATCCCGCCGAGCTCGAGCGCGCCCGCCGGCTGGCGCTCGACGCCGATGTGCTGGTCGAGAACTTCCGGCCGGGCCTGATGGACGACCTCGGCCTCGGCTACGAGAGCCTGCGAGTCGACAACCCGCGGCTGATCTATTGCTCGATCACCGGCTTTGGCGCGGCCAACGCGGAGCTGCCCGGCTACGACCTGCTGGTGCAGGCGCTGGGCGGGCTGATGAGCATCACCGGCGCCGCCGACGGGCCGCCGCACAAGGTCGGGGTGGCGCTGGTCGACGTGCTCGCGGGGCTGTTCGCGACCGTCGGGATCCTCAGCTCGCTGCTGGCGCGGGCGGCCACCGGCGAGGGCCAGCGAGTCGAGGTCGATCTGCTCTCGAGCTTGCTGGCGGCGCTCGTCAACCAGAGCGCTGCGTACACGGCCGGCGACGTCGTGCCGGTGCGGATGGGCAACCGGCACCCGAGCATCGCCCCGTACGAGCTGCTGCGCTGCGCCGACGGCGAGCTGGTGGTGGCGGTCGGCAACGATCGGCAGTTCGCGTCGCTGTGCTCGGTCGTGGGCGCGCCTGAGCTTGCCCACGACCTGCGCTTCGCGGCCAACTCCGATCGGGTCGCCAACCGCGCCGCGCTGACCGCCGAGCTCGAGTCCCGGCTGGCCGCGCGGCCCGCCGCGGGGTGGGCGACGGCGCTGACCGACGCACGCGTCCCAGCCGGCGTCGTCAACGACATCGCCGGAGCGTTCCAGCTGGCCGATCGGCTCGGGCTCGAGCCGATCGTCGCGATCCCCCGCGACGACGGCGACGACGTGCGCCTGCCGCGCAACCCGATCCGGCTGTCGGCGACGCCACCGAGCTACCGGCTGGCGCCGCCCGGGCTCGGCTCGGAGCGCAGCGACAGTGGCTTCCTGGTCGAGACGGGAGCACCGCGGTGAGCGCGCTGAGCGCCGACGCGACGATCGCCTCGGACGCCCGCACGCTGTTCATCGGCGGGCGCTGGCAGGCCGCCGAGGAGTCGTTCGAGCGCTTCGATCCCGCGCGTCTGGACCGCCTCACCGGCCGTTTCGCCGCCGCCACCGGCGAGCACGTGGGCGCCGCCTATGAGGCCGCCGCGGCCGCTCAGCCTGGGTGGGCGGCGACCCCCGCCCCGGCGCGCGCCGAGGTGCTGCGACGCGCCGCCGACCACCTCGAGGCTCGCTCCGAGGCCGCCGCCCGTCGGTTGACAGCCGACATGGGCAAGGTCATCCGCGACGCCCGCGGCGAGGTGCTGCGCAGCGTCGCGATCCTCCGCTACTTCGCAGGTGAGCTGCTGCAGCCGGTCGGCGAGACGTATGCCAGCGCCGACCCGTCGACGATGCTGCTGACCGTCGAGCAGCCGCTCGGCGTCGTCTGCGCGATCACGCCGTGGAACTTCCCGTTTGCGATCCCGGCGTGGAAGCTCGCGCCGGCGCTCGGGTTCGGCAACAGCGTCGTGTTCAAGCCGGCCGAGGCCGCCTCGGGCAGCGCGGTCGTGCTGACCGAGTCGCTGGTCGCGGGCGGGGTGCCCGACGGCGTGCTCAACCTGCTGACCGGCAGCGGCGGCCGGCTGTCGGCGGCGCTGACCGGCGATCGGCGGCTGAGCGCGCTGACATTCACGGGCTCGGGCGCGGTCGGCACCGGTCTGCGCCAGGCGGTCGCCGATCGCAACGTCAAGGTGCAGCTCGAGCTCGGCGGCAAGAACCCCGCGATCGTGCTCGCCGACGCCGATCTCGAGGACGCGTCCGTGCAGGTCACGCGGGGCGCGATGCTGGCGACCGGGCAGCGCTGCACGGCCACGAGCCGGGTGTTCGTGGAGCGAGCGGTGGCCGCCGAGTTCGAGCAGCTGCTGCGCCAGCAGATCTCGAAGCTCGTCGTCGGCGACCCGTTCGACGAGGCCACCGACCTCGGGCCGCTCGGGTTCGGCGAGCAGCGCGAGACCGTCGACGGCTACCTGGCGCTGG
>JASHQV010000221.1 GCA_030038955.1 Solirubrobacteraceae bacterium | reverse complement strand
AGACCTCGACCGTGTACTCGTGCTCGACCGGGGCCGCCCCGGCGGAGCTGCCTTCGCCCCGCCCGTGGGACTCAGGCTCCCCCGCCTTGCCGGGCACGCGGGCAGCCGGCTCGCCGGCGCTCGGAGCCGCCAGCTGCCGCAGCCACTCGCGGTCCTCGATCAGGTCCCGGCAGGTCTCCGCGCGCGCCCACTGGTCCGTCTGCAGGATCGCCTTGTGGAACGGGATCAGCGTCTTCAGCCCACCGATCTCGTACTCGTCGAGCGCCCTCAGCATCCGCCGGGTGGCCTGCTCGCGGTCGACATCCCAGACGATCAGCTTGGCGATCATCGGGTCGTACATCGGCGAGATCTCAGAGCCCGCGACGCAGCCCGAGTCGACCCGCACGCCGGGTCCGCCCGGCTCCACGTAGGAGCTGATCCGCCCGGGCGCGGGGGCGAAGTTCTTGGCGGCATCCTCGGCATTGATCCGGCACTCGATCGCATGCCCGCGCAGCTGCACCTGCTCCTGGGCGATCGACAGCGGCTCGCCGGCGGCCACGCGGATGCCCTCCTTGACGATGTCGATTCCGGTGACCATCTCGGTCACGCAGTGCTCCACCTGCACCCGCGTGTTCATCTCCAGGAAGAAGTACTCGCTGCTCGGCTCACCACCGGCCGCCGCCTGATCCGAGGTCGCCAGCAGACCCTCGACCGTGCCGGCGCCCGTGTAGCCGACCGCCTCCGCCGCAGCGGTTGCGATCGCTCCGATCCGCGATCGCAGCTGCTCATCGACGGCCGGCGCCGGCGCCTCCTCCACGAGCTTCTGGTGGCGGCGCTGCAGGGAGCAGTCGCGCTCGCCCAGATGGATCACGTGGCCATGCTTGTCGGCCAGCACCTGCACCTCGACGTGCCGAGGATCGGGCAGATAACGCTCGATGTAGACGGTCGGGTCGGAGAAGAACTTCTCGCCCTCCCGCGAGGCGCCCTCGAACGCCGCCCGCAGCTCGCCCTCGCCGAGCGCCACCCGGAAGCCCTTGCCGCCGCCACCGCCAGCCGCCTTGACCGCCACCGGGTAGCCGATCGTCTGCTCGACGAGCTCGCGCGCCTGCCCCACCTCGGTGACCGGCTCGGTCGTGCCAGGGACGATCGGAACGCCCGCCGCCCGCATCAGCTCACGCGCCTTCGTCTTCGAGCCCATCGCCTCAATCGCCGCCGACGCCGGCCCGATGAAGGTGATCCCGTGCTGCTCCAGCGTCGCCGCGAAGGCGGCGTTCTCGGCCAGGAACCCGTACCCCGGATGCACCGCGTCGGCGCCCGAGCGCTCGACCGCGTGCAGCAGCCTGTCGATTACCAGGTAGCTCTCGTTGGCCGGCCCGGGGCCGAGCAGGAACGCCTCGTCGGCGCGCTTCACGTGCGGGGCATCGCGGTCGAGCTCCGAGTAGACGGCGACCGTGGCGATCCCCAGCTCCTCGCAGGCGCGGATGATGCGCACCGCGATCTCCCCGCGGTTGGCGATCAGGATCTTGGAGAACATCGGGGCGCGTGACTTTACCGGCGGCGGAGAGCCGGCGGCGCTGCCGGCGCCCCGATCACGCTTTGGCTTTTCTTCGTCTCACTCCTCTAGAATCAGGCGCGTGACCACGCTCCCGGACGTGCGCGGGACGCGCCCGGGTGTCGACAGGCTCCCCGTGGCGACCGCGGCCGAAAACGCACCGTCGGTCACGAGCATGTCGACGCCCACCGACGCACTCGACTACCCGGCCGGGACCGACGCCGCGTCCGAGGCGATCGCGCCCGCCCACCGGATGACCGCCCGCACGAGCACTACGCTGGCGCCTGCGACCGGGGTGATCGAGGCGCCACGAACATGGCTGGATCCGCTGCGATCGCGCGCTCGCAAGGTGTGGGAATGGGCCGCCGGGCTCGACACCAGGTGGCGGTACCCACTGCTCGTGTTCCTGCTGACACGAGCGCTGTACATGGTGATCGCGGTGATCGACCACTTCGTGCGCACCGGCGCGAATGGGCTGCCGTTCACGTTTGGCCACGAGCTGTCCAACTGGGACGGTGGCTGGTATCTGCGGACGGCCATCCACGGCTATGCGCACCAGCTCGATCTGAGCAGCTGGAACACGCTCGGCTTCATGCCGCTGTATCCACTGATGATGTGGACGCTGAGCCACGCGCTGGCGATCTCGGACGTGCTCTCGGGGATGATCATCGCAACGCTCGGCGGCGCCGTCGCGACGGTGCTGATCGCCCGCCTCGTCGCCCGCTGGTGGGGCGAGCAGGCGGTCCGCCCGAGCCTCCTGCTGTTCTGCCTGTTCCCCGGCACGATCGTGTTCTCGATGGTCTACACCGAGGGACTGCTGCTGGCCCTGGTCGCGGGCTGCCTGCTGGCGCTGGAGGATCGGCGGTGGGTCCTTGCCGGCGTGCTGGCCGGCTTCGCAACCGCGGTCGAGCCGGTGGCCGTCGCGATCATCCCCGCCTGCGCTGCCGCCACGCTCGTGGAGATCCGCCGCCGCGGCTGGGGTGACCGGCAGGCCCGCCGGTCGCTGTGGGCGCCGCTGCTCGCCCCGCTCGGCGCGGTCGGCTTCGCGATCTTCCTGTGGGCGTGGACGGGGACGCCGCTGGCCTCGTACGAGACCCAGCGTTACGACTGGCATGAGACAACCACGCCGCTGGCGCTGCCGCGGGCGATAGTGACGCTGTGCAAGCAGGCGCTCGGGCTCGAGAGCCCGCCCCATCCCAACGTCGATCTCAACCTCGTCGTGGCGATGATCGGAACGGCGTTCCTGGTGTGGGGACTCAGGTACCTGTGGCGGTCGCGCAAGCTCGTTTCGATCCCCGCGCTGGTGTGGACGGCGGGCGTCGCGCTGATGACGCTGACCTCGAACTCGACGCCGCCAAACGCGCGCATGCTGCTCTGCGCGTTCCCGGTGATCGTCGTGATCGGCGCGCACCTGCGGGGGCGCGCCTACGCGCGGCTGCTGGGCGCCAGCACGGTGCTGCTGGTGGCGATGGGCATGGTGACGTTCGTCAGCACCGGGCTGCGCCCCTAGCTGAGCTACCGCTCCCCCTACAAGTGGCGCCCCACCGAGATCCGTAATCGTCGAGGACGCATTTAGCGGCCCAGGAGCCCGCTAAATGCGTCCTCGACGATTTCTCGACCCTCCTGCGGCTCGGGCGTGCGCGCAGCGCGCGCCCGAGCCGCACCCGCGTCCGACCCAGCGGACGTCGCTCACCGCCACAGACGAGTCACGTAGATCACCGCCGCGTAGCCGAACTGTCGCTCCGCGCTGTGGCGGTAGCGGCGGCGCAGCTCGGCCAGCAAGCCGCGGTATCGCGTCAGATCGCGTTCGGAGGCCGGCGGCCCCGGCCGGTGGCCCTCATGGCTCGCGATCACCCACAGCCGCGGACAGCTGCGGACGATCTCCGACACGCGGGCGCTGCTCGGCACCGTGTACTGCTCGACGTAGGGGCGGACCAGGGACCACGGCAGCGTCGGCAGCACCGGCGTCAACCGCGCCGTCACGGGGCTGCCGCGCAGGTAGTAGTCGAACGGCATGCGCCCGTCCTGCGGGTAGAACAGCACGCAGTCACGGTCGCGGCTGGCGGCGGCGACGTATGCGACCGTCGCCTTCCAGTTCTCCGGCGTGAGCTTGTAGGTGGGTGCGATCGTGGCGACGCGAACTGCCACCAGCAGCACGACCCCCGCCCATCCCACCGCCGGCGCCACGCGCTCGTGGTGAAGGCCCCACGCCAGCAGCACCCCGACCACCGGGATCACGAGGATGATGCTGCGCTGCAGCTCGATCGGCTCGCCCGCGAACGCCAGCACCAGCATCACTGCGGTCGGTACCACCAGCCAGCTGGCGGCGATCCACAGCGAGTCGTTGCGGCGGCGGGCGGCGAGCAGCCGCCCGCCGCCGCCGGTCGTGGCGAGCAGCCACGCCGCCAGCGCCACCGTCAGCGCCAGCGTCGCCGCCACCGCGACGACCGTCGCGCCGGTCGCGTGGAAGCTCGGCGGCAGCCCGGCGGAGATCATCGCCACCGCGGCCTGGGCGACGATCCCGGGGGTCGGATAGTCGACCCAGAACAGCTGGCCGGAGCCGCGCTGCACGGCCAGCACGGCCAGTGGGATGCACGCCAGCGCAACCACCACCAGACACCCGACGATCAGCCGCGCGCGGTCGCGGAACAGCGGCAGCACCGCCAGCTGAGCGAGCACCACCAGGCCGGCGTAGTAGCTCACGTACAGCGACAGCAGCGTCACCAGCACGTACGCCGCCACCGCCGTCCGCGGCGTTCGCCCGCGGGACTGGACGATCACGACGTACGCGAGCTGGGAGCCCACCGCCAGCGTCACCATCAGCGCATAGCCGCGCGCATCCTGTCCCCAGAAGACCAGCGGCAGGCTGACCACCGCCAGCACCCCGGAGCTGAGCGCGACCGAGCGGCTGCCGCTGAGTCGCCAGGCGAGCGCGGCGGTGAGCCCGCCGGTCGCTGCTGTCGCCACCACCGACGGCAGCCGCACGACCGCCTCGCCGCTGCCGAACCAGCCGACCAGCACGTGCAGCAGCAGGTAGTAGATCAGCATGTTGCCGCCGTCATGGCGGATCGCGCGCCACAGCGCCGTCCCGTGCTGAGAGGCGATCGCGATCGTCGCCCCCTCATCGAGCCACAGGCTGCGCGTGGTCAGCTGGTAGGCGGTTAGCGCTGCGCCCAGCGCAACCGGCGCAGCGACCGCGAGGGCTGGCGCCGCCCGGCCCCGCCGGGCCGGGCGGCGCCAGCCGGAAGCGTCAGCCGCCGGCCTCAGACGTCGCGATCGGGCTCGAGTCGCTAGCGGAGGCATGGGTCATCGCGGGGACGGGCACGTGCCGGCGTGCCACCGTGACGGTAGCGTCCCCCTGCGCTACGCGGTTCGCGGGCTGCCGGACGGGCGATGTGCGGCCCCCGCGCCACCGCCGGGCACCCTGCGCACCCCGGACACCCCGGACACCCCAAGCACCCCGGACCCCCGTGACCACCGTGACACGCGGCGCCAGCGCGGCGACCGCCAGCGCCATCGCGTACGCCGCCACCACCACAGGCGCGTGCGGCAGCGCAAACGCGACCTGCCCGCCGACCATCACCGGGAAGGCGCACACGACCAGCACCGCCGGCAGCCAACGCGACCGCTGCGCGCGGGCGTCGGTGGCCAGCAGCACGACACCCCAGCTGAGGTACCAGGGCCACGCAGCCGGTCCGCCCAGGGCCGCGGCGATCAGCGCCCACCCCGTGCAGCGGGCGAGCGACGGGTAGCGCACCCGCAGGCACAGCGCGACCGCGACCACGCCGACCAGCGCGAACGCGGCCAGCGTCGCCGCGTTCTCCCAGCTGGCCGCCGCCTGCTCGACGCCGGTACCGAAGTGGTGGGTCAGCTCCCACAGCGAGACCGACACCGCGGTGGACGGAGTCAATGCAATCCGCGCGCTCGCGGGCGTCGAGAAGAGGCTGCCCGAGACCCAGCTCGCGCCGACGCCGGTGACCGCTCCGGCGGCCAGCGCGACCGCGCCGACGGTGAGACCGCCGGCGGCGACGATCCACCGCCAGCGTGCCGGCTCGGCCCGCAGCCAGCAGATCCCGATCATCACGATCGCGGCGGCGGCCGGCAGCTTGACGGTCGCCGCCAGCGCGCACAGGGCGATCCCGGCCAGCGGCCGCCGTTCGGTGGCGAGCGTCACACCCGCCACCATCAGCCCAGCCATCAGCGCGTCGTTGTGACCGCCGCCGACCAGGTACAGCAGCGTCAGCGGGCTGAGCACCGCCAGCCATGTCGCGCGGACCGGGTCGGCGCCGAGCGCGCGCGCCAGCCGCGGCACGAACCGCGCCAGCAGGCCGAGTCCGAGCAGCTCGGGCAGGCGCAGCAACGCCACCCCGAGCGTGACGTGCGAGCCGGCGAGCATCGCCACCAGCGACGCGAGCCCGACGAACAGCGGCCCGTAGGGAGTCGTCGTGTGTTGCCAAGTCGGCGACACGGCCGCCAGCAGGCGCGCGTCGTGCAGCGCCTGCGGCGCCGTGTGGTAGGGGTTCAGCCCGTGCGCGAGCACGGCGCCCTGCGCCAGATAGCTGTACATATCGAGACTGAACAGGGCCGGCCCCAGCGCCAGCGGCGCCGCCCAGACGGCGGCAACCAGGACGAGCTCGGCCGGGCGAGCCTCGGGTTGGCGGCGCAGCCGCCAACCAAGCCCCAGCCACGCCAGGCAGAGCAGCGTCACGCCAGCCCAGAACAGGTGCCACTGGACGCCGTGCCCGCCGGGGAGCGACAGCTGCCACCACCACCGCAGCGGACGCTGGGCGAGCAGGCGGGTGGCCGAGGTCGCCGCCAGCAACGAGCCGATCAGGCCAACGCTGGGCCAGGCGAGGCCGGTGTGGCTTCGCAGTGCACGCATCGACGAGAAAGGTACCCGCAGGACCTTAAGCTCCGCGTGATCGGCGGTTAGGGCGGCGTCAGCGCCCGGCGCTGATCATCCCAGCGGCGACCGTGTTGTTGGTCGTCTCGTCGATCAGGATGAAGCTGCCGGTGGTGCGGTTGCGGACGTAGGGATCGACCATCAGCGGGCTGCTGACCCGCAGCGCCACGCGACCGATCTCGTTCAGCTGCAGCGAGCTGACGCCGCGCTCGTGGGCGAGCGTGTTGACGTCCACGCGGTACTCGATCGCGTCGACGATCGCGCGAGCCGAGCGAGTCGTGTGCTTGATCGCATAGCGCCCGCCCTCCTGCATCGGCTCCTCGCTCATCCAGCACAGCGTCGCCTCGAGCTCGCGGCAGACGCTGGGTGGATCGTCCGCCTCGACGATCATGTCCCCCCGGGAGATGTCGATGTCGTCGGCGGCCAGCAACGTCACCGACATCGTCGGGAACGCCTCCTCGACAGCGCCGTCATGCGTGTCGATCTGGCGGATCGTCGTGCGCCGCCCGCTCGGCAGCACGACCACCTCCTGGCCGGCACGCAGCACGCCGCCGGCCACCTGCCCGGCATAGCCGCGGTAGTCGCGGTGCTCGTCTGACTCGGTCCGCCCCACCCGGATCACCCACTGGACGGGGAAGCGCACGTCCGCGAGGTTGCGGTCCGGGGTGATGATCAGGTGCTCCAGGTGGTAGAGCAGCGGCGGGCCGCCGTACCAGGGCATCTGCCACGAGCGCTCGACGACGTTGTCGCCGGTCAGCGCCGAGATCGGGATGAACGTGATGTCGGGGATCTGCAGCCGCGCCGCCCAGTCGCTGAGCTCATCGAGGATCGCGTAGAAGACGTCCTCGGAGTAGCCGACCAGATCCATCTTGTTGACCGCCACGACCAGGTGGGGGATCCGCAGCAGCGAGCAGATGTAGGCGTGCCGGCGGGTCTGCTCGCTGACGCCGTTGCGCGCGTCGACGAGCACGACCGACACATCGGCGGTGGAGGCACCGGTGACGGTGTTGCGGGTGTACTGCTCGTGGCCGGGGGTGTCGGCGATGATGAACTTCCGCTTCGGGGTCGCGAAGTACCGGTAGGCGACGTCGATCGTGATCCCCTGCTCGCGCTCGGCCCGCAGCCCGTCGGTCAGCAGCGCCAGGTTCAGGTAGCCGTCGCCGCGCCGCTCAGACGTCTCGGCGACCTGCTCGAGCTGGTCCTCGAGGATCGACTTCGAGTCGTGCAGGAGCCGGCCGATCAGCGTCGACTTGCCGTCGTCCACGGAGCCGGCGGTGGCGAACCGGAGCAGCTCGCTGGTGCGCCGCCGCGTGAGCGGCTGATCCGGCGCTGCGGAGCCGTTGCCCTGGGCGATCCCGTGGCCGTTGCCGACCGCGCCGGCGCTCAAAAGTACCCCTCCCGCTTGCGGTCTTCCATCGCCGCCTCGGTGACGCGGTCGTCGGCCCGGGTCTCGCCGCGCTCGGTGATCCGCGTGGCGGCGATCTCGTCGACGACCTCGGTCAGCGTCGCGGCGGTCGAGCGGACCGCGCCCGTGCAGGTCATGTCGCCAACCGTCCGGTAGCGCACCGACGCCTCGAACGGCGTCTCGCCGTCGATCAGCTCGACGAACGGGTTGGCCGCGTACAGCATCCCGTCGCGCTCGAACACCTCGCGCGTGTGCGCGTAGTAGATCGAGGGAACCTCGAGCTGCTGCTCGGCGATGTACTGCCACACGTCGAGCTCGGTCCAGTTGGAGATCGGGAACACGCGCACGTGCTCGCCCTTGCGGATCCGCCCGTTGTACAGCTGCCACAGCTCCGGCCGCTGGCTCTTCGGATCCCACTGGCCGAAGTCGTCCCGGAACGAGAACACGCGCTCCTTCGCGCGCGAGCGCTCCTCGTCGCGCCGAGCACCGCCGAACGCCGCGTCGAACTGGTGCTCGGCGATCGCGTCGAGCAGCGTCGTCGTCTGCAGGCGGTTGCGCGAGGCGCGGGGGCCGGTCTCCTCGCGCACCCGACCCGCGTCGATCGAGTCCTGGACGCTGGCGACGATCAGACGCTCGCCGAGCCGCGCGATGATCTGGTCGCGGAACTCGATCACCTCAGGAAAGTTGTGCCCCGTGTCGACATGCATGATCGGGAACGGGAAGCGGCCCGGGCGGAACGCCTTCTCGGCGAGGCGCAGCAGCACGATCGAGTCCTTGCCGCAGCTGAACAGCATCACCGGGCGCTCGAACTCGGCCGCGACCTCGCGCATGATGAAGATCGACTCGGCCTCGAGGCTCTGCAGGTGGGAAAGCTCGTAGCTCATCGTGCGGTTGGAAGCGATGCGAGAAGCGGGCGCACTATGTTCGCGGGAGCCGCACCGGCTAGCTCAGATGTGCAGCCCGCACTCGGTCTTGTCCTCGCCAGCCCAGCGACCCTCACGTCCTTCACCGGGAAGCGTGCATGGAACGCAGCCGATCGAGGCGTAGCCCTGATCGTGCAGCGGATGGTATGGCAAGTCGTGCTTGAAGATGTAGCCCCAGACGTCCTTCTCGGTCCAGTCGGCCAGCGGGTTCAGCTTCCAGATGCCGCGGCGCTCGTCGCGCTCGAGCTTGCTCGCGGCGACTCGCGTCGGCGCCTGCTCGCGCCGGATCCCGGTGACCCACGCGAGCGCGCCGGTCAGCGCCCGCTCGAGTCCCGCCACCTTCGCGGCCCCGCAGCACTGCTCGCGCGTCCACGGATCGCTCGGGCTGGACGCATCGATCAGCTCGACCGACAGCCCGAAGCGCTCCTCGAAGCGCTTCCAGGTGGTCAGCGTCTCCGGAAACAGCACGCCCGTGTCGATCGTGAACAGGTTGGCCCGCGGCTCGATCGCCGTCAGCATGTGGGCGAGCACCGAGTCCTCCTTCTGAAATGAGCAGGCCATCTTCAGCCGCGGGTGGAAGCGCTCGACCGCGAACGCCACCACCTCCTCGGCGGAGGCGGACTCCAGATCCGGGATCGTCGTATCCACGTCGGCTACAAGCGTAGCCGCAGGCTCCGCGGCAGCGCTCGCACGCCGCGCCGGTTCCCGCGGAGGCCGCCCTCGCTTACCACGCACCCACTCAGACGGCGCACTCGCCCTCGCCACGCTGGACCGCGAACGGCGCGTCCTTGCTCCAATCGATGAACATCCCCATGTTCTCCAAGGAGAACTCGACCGGCATCGTCAGATCCCCCACGCGCTGCTCGAACTCGCTCGCGCCGACCCGGTCGACGAACGCGCCGAACTCCTCGCCCTCGGCGCGCTCGGCCTCGTAGTAGCGGACCCAGCGCTCGATGGCCTCGGGCACGCGCTTGGCCGGCAGGCGCGCCTTCAGCCGCTGCCCGAGGCGCACCTCGCCGCCCTCGTAGGCACCGCCGACGTGCGGGATGTAGGCGGGAATCGTGTGCTCGCCGACCTTGATCGAGGCGCCGTAGAAGCCGATGTCGGCGAGGTGGTGCTGCCCGCAGCCGTTGGGGCAGCCGCTCATCCGGATGTGAATCCGCCGCGTCAGCTCGTCGCTCAGCTGCATCTGCACGAGGCGCTCATGCACCGCCCGGTTGAGCCCCATCGAGCTGGTGATCCCGAGCTTGCACGAGTCGGTGCCGGGGCAGCTGACGACATCGGTGATCTCGTCGGCGCCGGCGTCGGCCAGCTCGAGCTGCGCCAGCGCCTGCCACACCTCGTAGATCGCCTCGTCGCGCACCCAGCGCAGCACGACGTTCTGGTGGATCGTCGTGCGCGCGTAGCCACCGGTGTGCACGCGCATGATCTCCGCGAGCCCGCGTAGCTGCTCGGGCGCGAGGTCGCCGCGCGGGACCTTCACCTCGACCGTCGCGAACCCCTCTTGGCGCTGCGGCCGGACGTTCGAATGCATGAATCGCGTGAGCTCGCCGAGGTCGCCGCCCGGCGTCGCGTAGGCGTCGTGGGCGGGCGGCAGGTCGGCCTGCTCGTCGTGATCCATGCGGATCTCGTCGATCGAGAAGTCGCGCTTCGCGACCCAGTCGCCGCGAAGCTCCTCCTCCACCTGCTCGCGGAAGGCGTCGATCCCGAGCTTGTCGATCAGCACCTTGATCCGCGCGCGGGCGCGGTTCTTGCGCAGCCAGTCCTGGCGACCGAAGATGCGGATGCACGCCTCGGTGAGCTTCAGGTAGTCGCCGTTTTCGAGCTCCACGAACTCGTACAGCGTCGGCGCCAGGCGCGGCATGATCGAGGTGCCGCCGCCGACCCGCATCTCGACGCCGCGGACGCCGTCGCGCAGGCGCGGCACGAACGAGACGTCGTTGATGCGGGTGATCGTCTTCGCGTCGAAGTCGTTCGCCGCGAACGCGGTCTTGATCTTGCGCGGCATCGCCTGGGCGTCCGGATGGCGCACGAAGTAGCGCACGTACGCGCCGGCGTACGGCGTGATGTCGAACAGCTCATCCTCGAGCAGCCCCGCGCGCGGGTCGCCGGTGACGTTGCGCACGGTGTTGCCGCAGCCTTCGCGGCTCGACAGCCCGGCGTCGCCGAGCTCGCGCAGCAGCTTCGCGGCGTCGGGCAGCGGAACGTGGTGCATCTGCACGCTCTGGCGCGTCGTCAGGTGGCCCTTGCGCAGCGGCACATACTCGTCGATCACGGTCGCGAAGGCGTCGAGCTGGTCGGCGGTCACGCCTCCCATCGGGAGCTTCACGCGGACCATCTGCACGTCCGGCTGGCGCTGCCCGTAGACGCCCTGCTTGAGGCGGAACTTGGTGAACTCGTCGCGCTCGAGCCGACCCTCGAGGAAGCGCCTCGACTCGGTGTCGAAGTCGTCGAACTCGCGCTCCAGGATCGGGATCACCTGACCGGGAACGTCCTCGAGCACCTCCGGGTTCTCGAGCGACCCCTGTTTCGCGTAGATCGAAGGCGACGAGTCGTGACGAGCGTGGCTTTGAAGCGAAGCGGGTTCCATGGGATCTCTCGCGGTTGTGGACAGGGATCAGAAAGCAAACTATCAAAACTCGGTCCTGATTTATCTATTTGGCTCTTGGCGCGGGCTGTGACGCCCGCGCCGTTGGGCTCGCGAGTCCCGGGGCCGCGACCGGCACGACCAGCTGTGCGGCGATCGCGGGAGCCGGCGGCGCTAGCGGACGGTGGTCGTTACGCGTGTGCGAGTGCCGTCGGCGTCGGTCGCCGAAAGCGTCAGCTTCAGCGTCCGCGTGCGGTGCGCGAGCGCCGTCGCCAACGAGCGGGTGAAGCTCAGCTCCGCGCCCGACAGTTGCAGCCGAGCGGCGGTCACAGGCGACTTGAAGGTCACGTACAGGTGCCCGTGCGACACGCTCGCGGTGATCGCCTGTCGCGTGCCGGCAAGCGACAGCGAGCGGACCGAGCTGCGCGCGGCCCGGCTCGACAGGTGGGCGCCGGCCGGCACGCTCAGCTCCAGCCGCTTCAGCTCCGGCGCGTACTGACCCGAGCGAACGGTCAGCGACAGGTGGCCATCCGTGTTGGCGACATGGAGCGCCCTCGAGCTGACGCGCGGCAGGCCGGCGACGACGAAGCTGAACTTGCGGCTGGCGGCGCCACCGTAGGCGTCCGCGGCGGTGATCGTCACGGTCGTCCGCGTGGCCTTCGTCGGCGTGCCCGAGATCACGCCGGTGCTGTGGTTGATGCTGAGCCCCCTGGGAAGCCCGGTAGCGCTGTATGCGATCGTGGCGCCGACGCTGTCGGTCGCCGACAGCGAGGCGATCCGCGCAGGCGCACCCACCCGCTCCGTCTCTGATGATGGGACGCCGCTCAGCGTCACCACGGGAGCGGTCACCGTCCAGGTGAACGACGCGGCCGCGATCATCCCGTCCTGATCGACCGCCTGCACCGTGACGCTGTAGCTGCCCGGCTTGGTCGGTGTGCCCGAAAGCTCGCCCGAGCTGGAGCCGATCGACAGCCCGGCGGGCAGACCTGCGGCCGAGTAGACGATCGGGGTCTTGCCATCCGTGCTGGTCGCGGAGACCTGCACGGGCGTGATCGCGCGCCCGGCCGTCGAGCTCTCGCTGGACAGGGCGCTGATTTCCACCGCGTCGCTCTCTGAGTCGCACAGAGTCGTCGCCAGCGCCGTGCCCTGCGGCGAGCCGAGCCCCGAGGCCATGTCGTAGCCGGGCCCGGCCGTGTAGCCGGTGACGCCGTCGTAGCTGTTGTTCCCGCTGGTGATGTCGTTGAAGTCGCTGCTGTAGTCGGTGCGGGCGGCGGCGTACAGGCCCGGGTTGGCGGCCCCGATCGAGGTGCTGCACGCAGAGGAAGCATCGGCCAACGCGATCAGCGACGCCCAGGTGGGGGTCGCGGCGCTGGTCCCACCGATCGCACCCCAATCAGTGGGCCAATCCTTTGGGTGTGTTCCGTCCTGCGGCGTCCAGTAGATCGCGTAGCCGGTGTCGGGGTCGGCGTCGGCCGACACGTCCGGCACCTCGCGGCACACGTAGCCGCCGCTGCCGCACGAGATCGACGACTGGCTGATCGCGAAGCTCGACTGGTAGGCGGGCATCGGCCACAGCGTCGAGACGCCGCCGCCGCCGGCACCGTTGCCGGTGCCGTCGTTCCACACGGTCTCGGTCGGCGGCGGGCCGATCGCGCTCATGCTGGTGCCGCCGACGCCGGTCACATACGGCTGGCTGGCGGGGTCATCGACCGCCCGCTCGGCGATCGGGTCGTCGGCCTCATTTGTGCAGTCGGTGGTGCCGTTGTCGCCCGCCGCCGCGAAGATCGACTGCCCCTCGCTGGCGGCCTCCTCGAACAGCGTGTTCTCGGCATCCGCCGCGCTCGTGCCGTCCTGGGACTCGCACTCGCCCCACGAGGTCGAGATCACCTTGGCGATGTCGTCGGTGACGATCTGGCTGTAGGTCTCGTAGGGGCCGCTGCCGACGTCGTCGGTGGCGCCGTTGGGGCCTTCGTAGACGCGGATGCTGGCGGCGGGGGCGAGTCCGATCACGTCCTCGATGTCGAGTACGTCCTCGAGCCCGCAGTAAGTATCTTCGTCGCAGCTGGCGCCGCCATCGACGGTCTCGTCGGTGACGCTCGCGTCCGTCCCGTAGCACGACTGATAGGTCGAGATGTCGCTGGCTGTGTACGGCTCCAGCTCGTACAGCGCGACCGTCACCCCCGAGCCCTCATCGTCGTCGTCGTAGAGCCCGGTGAGCTCGTACGCAGTCGCGATCTCGTTGGCCGTGTAGACATCGTAATCGTTGGCGTCGTCGCTGGCTGCGGTGCATGGGGTCACCGCCGAGGACGACGACGCCGAGGAGGCAAGCCTGGCGCCGCTGCCGAACGCCGCGTCGCCTGCCTGCGCGGCGCTCGCCTGTGTCGTCCGCCGCGCGAGGCCCAGCGGCCGCGGCAGCGACAGGTTGTCGAGCCCGATCACGCCCTGGATCACAGCGGCGCCGCTGCCGCTGAGGAGCGGCGCGCTCGTGTTCGCGTAGGCGATCCGGCCGCTGCGCAGCCGGTAGCGCTCGAAGCCGGTGCTGAACGCCGCCGCGAGGCGGCTCGCCGAGGTGCTCACCTGGAACGACAGGTGGTTGCGCGACAGCGGCCCCGGCGTCAGGCCCTGCGCCTCTAATGACGTCCGGGCGGCGTCGATCTGCGCCGCCGTCGGGCCGAACCGCTGGGCGAACTCGCTCACCGACAGGTACTGGTGGTACTCGCTCGAGCCCGGCGTCGAGACGGCAGTGGCGTAGGCGGCGAGCGCCTGCGAGTCACGCGGCTGCAGCGTCACGGTGACGCCGAGCCGCGTGCTTCCGGCGAGCGCGCCAACCGCCCTGGCGCCGGCCGGCAGCGCCGGCCGGCGCCCA
>JASHQV010000220.1 GCA_030038955.1 Solirubrobacteraceae bacterium | reverse complement strand
ATCGCGATCCGAGCCGGGGTTGGTTCGACCGTCGGCGCGGGACTCCACGCCGGACCGCCGAGCGCTGGGGCGGTGCGGGCGAGCCGCCGCACCGCGTCGAGCTCGACCGCGGCGGCGACGGCGTCGGCGAGCGTCCGCAGCGATGCAGTGGTACGCGACACCTGCTCCGTGGCCGGAACCAGACCGAGGTGGCGCTCTGGCGCGGCGATCCGATCGTCGCGCCGGAGCGCGCCGAGCACCGGCAGGGCGGGTGGGGGAAGGCTGTCGACCGCCTCCCGCAGCAGCTGCTCGTGGGCGTCCGAGCCGACCCGGTTGAAGATCACGCCGGCGACGTTCAGCTCCCGATCGAAGTCGGCGAAGCCGTGGACAACCGCGCCCGCCGAGCGCGCCATCGCCGAGCCGTCGACGACCAGCACCACGGGCGCCGCCAGCAGCTTCGCGACGTGCGCGGTCGAGGCGAGCTCGCCGCTGCCGGAGACGCCGTCGAACAGGCCCATCACCCCCTCGATCACGGCGAGGTCCGCTCCGACCCCCCCGTGTCTGAACAGTGGCTCGATCAGCTCCGGCCCCGAGAGGAAGGCGTCGAGGTTGCGACCCGGCCGCCCGGAGGCGAGCGCGTGATAGCTCGGATCGATGTAGTCGGGGCCGACCTTGAATCCCTGGACGACGTCACCGCGGGCCCGGAGCGCCCCGATCAGCCCCGCGGCGACCGTGGTCTTGCCGGCTCCCGATGAGGTACCGGCGATCACTACCCGGGGGATCACCACTCGATGCCCTGCTGAGCCCGGATGCCGGAGTCCATCGGATGCTTGACCTTCTGTACCTCGGAGACGAGGTCGGCCAGCTCGATCAGCTCGGGTGCGGCGTCGCGTCCGGTAAGCACGACGTGTTGGAACCCCGGTCGGTCACGGATCGTCGCGACGACGTCGCCGACGTCGATCCACCCCCACTTCACCGGGTAGGTGATCTCGTCGAGCAACAGGAACTCGTAGCGGGCCTCGCCGATCGCCCGCTTCACGCCGGCCCAGCCCGCTCGGGCGAGGTCGGCCGACTCGTCGAGGTCCCTGGACAGCCAGGACCATCCGTCGCCCATCTTCTCCCAGTCGATTCCGCCTAGCGCCTTGGCGGCCTTCGCTTCGCCCACCTTCCACTTGCCGGACTTCACGAATTGAAAGACCCCGCATCGATATCCGCGCGCCCACGAGCGCATCAGCATCCCGAACGCCGAGGTGCTCTTGCCCTTGCCGTGGCCGGTGAGCACGATCACCAGCGGGCGGTCGCGCGGCTTGCGGCGCTTCGGGTCGGCGCTGCCGGTGTCGGTACTCATGCAGCCTCCAGCCGGTGCAGGTCGGCGCGGGCCGCGGCAGCGAGCTCGGCGGCCAGCCCGACCCGCACCGGTCCGTCCTCGATGTCGATCACCCGCACCGCGTCCGCGATCCGGCCGAGCGAGGCGGCGGCACTGCGGATGTCGCCGTCCGGGTCGGCGACGCGTCCGTCGGTCAGCACGATCGCGATCGCCTGCCGCCGCGAGTCGCGCGAGCGCTCGCGCCGGATCAGCGCCTGGGCGGTTCTGAGCCCCTCGGCGAGCGGCGTACGCCCGCCGGTCTGCAGCGAGGTCAGCCGGGCAGCTGCCTGCTCGAGCGGCGCGCCGGGCACCACCAGGATCTCCGCGGTCGCGTCCCTGAACGCGATCACCCCGACCCGATCGCGGCGGGCGTACGCGTCGCGCAGCAGCGCGAGCAGCGCCCCCTTCACGCGTGCTGCCTTGCGACGGGCGCCCATCGAGCCGCTGGCATCGATGACCAGACAGAGGAACGCGCCCTCGCGTCCGGCGCGGACGTGCTCGCGCAGGTGGTCGGCGCTCGCGCCGAGTAGCCGCGCCCGCAGGGTCGCGACGACGGCGAGGTCGTCGTCGGCGGTGGCCGGCCTGCTGTCGATCGCTCCAGCGTCGGCACCGGCGCTGCGCGAACGCCGGCCACTGGGGCCACGTCCCCGCCGAGGAAGCGACAGCGCCCGCGGCGGGAGCTTCGCCGCGACCGGCGCGTCGAGCCGCTCCGGGGCAAGGCCCCCGCCGGGGGGCGGGTCGTCGTCGGTGGGCGGCGAGTCGCCGTCCCCGGGCGGCGGGTCGTCGTCGCCGTCGGGTCGATCCCGCGGCGGGTCGTCGAGCGCGCGCTGGAGCTGGTCATCTTCGGGCGCCTGGCTCTGCAGCGGATCGCGGCGCCGGCGGTGAAACAGCGCCAGCTCGGCCGCCCGGCGTACGTGCTCCTCGCCCACCTCGTCGCTGCCGTCGAGCGCCGCCAGCGCTCGCGCGGCGCGGGCGGTGACGATGTCCCCACGGACGCCGTCGACCGCGAGCGCCGCACAGGCGCCGGTGATCCGCATCAGCTCCCGCTCGGGCAGGCGGACCGACTCGAGGCGGTCGCGGGCGGCGCCGAGCCGCTCGACTAGCGCCGTCTCGGCTTCGCGCCACTCGTCGACGAAGGCGTCCGGGTCGGACTCGAACCGTAGGCGTCGCCGCACGATCTCCGCTCGTACCGCCGGTTTCTCAGGGGTCCTGACCTCGACCCCGAGACCGAACCGGTCGAGCAGCTGCGGGCGCAGATCGCCCTCCTCGACGTTCATCGTCCCGACGAGCAGGAAGTGCGCCTCGTGCGTGACTGAGACCGCCTCGCGCTCGATGCGGGCGACGCCCGTGGCAGCGGCGTCGAGCAGCGCGTCGACGAGGTGGTCGGCGAGCAGGTTGACCTCGTCGACGTACAGGATGCCGCCGTTCGCGCGGTGCAGCAGCCCCGGCTCGAAGCGGTGCTCGCCGCCGGCCAGCGCCTCCTTGAGATCGAGCGAGCCGACCAGCCGGTCGAGCGTCGTGCCGAGTGGCAGCTCCACCAGTGGCGCCGG
>JASHQV010000219.1 GCA_030038955.1 Solirubrobacteraceae bacterium | reverse complement strand
GGGCAGGCGTCGAACTGCTCGGGCTCGACCGCTGGGGTGTAGTTGCCGTAGGTGGCGAGGAAGCGGGCGGTGGTCCAGTTGGCGGCTGAGGTGCGGTCCTTCATCAGCACTCGCATGGCGCCCGGGTCGTTGGCTAGGGCACTCATCTTCGAGGCCAGGCTCATCGGGTAGCGCATTCCGGCGATTGGGGTCTTCGCTAACGCGCCCATGAGCGGAATACCGAGGCGGGAGCTGAGGATGTCGTGAGAGGTTTCATCGCGGACCTGCTGGATGCGCTGGTCCAGGAAGGTCATGCCGACGATCCCCCGGAGGGTGCCCTTGGGCGCTTTGGCGGCGACGTGGTAGGTGAGCATGCCGCCGGCGCTGAGGCCGTAGAGGATGATCGGCCGGTCATCACGCGACTGCTCATAGGAGAGTAAGTCGACGACGAGGTCGACCCAGTCGTCGTACGACGGGATGGCGCCGGGCTTGACCTTTGTCAGCCCGTAGCCGAGGTTGTCGAGCGCGACGGTCTCATAGCCGAGCCTGGCCAGTGGCGCTCCGAGGATCAGTGACATCTGCCGGCCGTTGGTCCCGACTCCGTGGTGGAGCACGACCTTCGCCTTGGCATCTGGGTTCGGGTAACGGTCGAGGTGGACCTCATGGCCGCGATAGGACCAGTAGTCCTCTTGCGGCGCTGTCTCGTCGGTCAGCTGCAGCCGTTCGGGGAGGAATCGCTGCAGCTCGCGCCAGGCTCGCTGGTCGCGGTAGTAGGTGGGTGCCGTGGTTCGAGTCATGGCGAAACTCCTTCTAGGTGTTTGGCTGCGCCGTGGCGCCTGAGAGGGCGCCGCTGGTGATCAGTCGGACACCGGCGGCCAGTTGCGCTCGAGCGGTGTCCGGAGCTGTGAGGTCGTCTTCGAGGCCGCGGGTGAAGATCAGGAGCACCTCGGCGATCTCCCGTGCTCCGCCCGGCGCCACCGGCTTGAGTGCAGCTGTGAGTAGATCGCTGAGGCCGTACTGGTAGGCGTCCACGAGCTCGGGGGTCTCGGCGGTTGCCGTCGCCAGCAACTCGAACGCTCGAAACGGGGCATCCGCCCACAGCGTGATCGCAAGCTCGAGCTTGACCTGCAGGACCGCCAGAACCTTCTCATCGACGTCATCCGCCGCCTCGGCGGCCTCGTCGGCGGCGGCGAGCGCCAGCTCCAGCCGGGATTGGACCAATCGGACGAACGCCTCCTGCGTGCTGCCCAGGTACTTGTAGACCGTCGGCCGGGACAAGCCGGACTCTATGACGATGTCTGACATCGAAGTACGCGCGAGGCCTTGGCGACAAAAGCATCTGTAAGCGGCCTTCAGGGCAACTTCGGGTGGCGCCTGCTTAGGCATATGATGACCTTTACAGAATATGACAAATTTGTCAAGATACGGCCGATCGGCCCCGACACCGAGAACGGATCAACAAAGGCCGATCGGGTTGAGCAGATCGCGCAATCGAGCCCCAAGACGGAGCGAGCGATGGGCCGCGACCGCGAAGTAGCTGAGGGGAGCAGGATCGGGGGCCGACGAGCTCGTCGGACGCTTCGGTCAACCCGCTACCGCGTCTCTTGGGTCGCCGTCTCAGGGTCGACGGCAGCGATGAAGCCCACCCTGGCTGGCAGTGGGTTCGCTGACCAGCAGACGGTTCGCACACCGACCAGAAATGGAGCTAGCCGGGCTCGAACCGGCGACCTCTTGCATGCCATGCAAGCGCTCTCCCAACTGAGCTATAGCCCCGTCGAAAAGACCTGGGGCCGCCAAGCTTAATGCATGCCGGCCAGCTGCCGTGACGGCTTGGCGCGCTGCAAGTGGCGACATCAACCACCGCGGAGCGCCGGCCGGCGCAAGTTTGACCAGCCGGGCCACCACCGGTCGCGCTAGCGTCTCTGGGGATGAGCGTCGCCGAGCAGACCCGGCTGTGGCACCCATTCGCCGACATGGGTCACGTCCGCGACCACGAGCTCGTGATCGATCGCGGCGAGGACGTGTGGGTGTTCGACACCGCGGGTCGGCGCTACCTCGACGCGACCGCCAGCCTGTGGTACGCGAACGTCGGCCACGGTCGGCGCGAGATCGCCGACGCCGTGCACGCCCAGATGCGGAAGCTCGAGGCCTACTCCGCGTTCGGCGACTTCGCCAACGAGCCGGCGCGGCAGCTGGCCGGCATGCTGTGCGACCTGGCGCCGATGCCGGCGAAGGCGTTCCTCGTCTCCGGGGGCGGCGACGCGATCGACACCGCCGCCAAGCTCGCGCGCCGCTACTGGGCCGCGCTCGACCAGCCGGACCGCACGCTGCTGGTGAGCCGCTCGAACGGGTACCACGGCACCCACGGGTTCGGCACGGCGCTCGCCGGGATCCCGGCCAATCGCGTCGGCTTCGGGCCCCAGGTGGAGACCGTTCAGGTGCCGCACGACTCGATCGAGGCGGCCGAGCAGGCGATCCAGCGCAGCGGCGCCGACAAGGTGGCGGCGATCTTCGTCGAGCCGGTGATCGGCGCCGGCGGCGTGTACCCGCCGCTGCCCGGCTACATCGAGGGCTTGGCCGCGCTCTGCAAGCGCACCGGCGCGCTGCTGATCATCGACTCCGTGATCTGCGGGTTCGGCCGCCTCGGCAGCTGGTTCGGGATCGAGCGGTGGGGGATCGAGCCCGACATGATCACGTTCGCCAAGGGCATCACCAGCGGCTATCTGCCGCTCGGCGGGCTGATGGTGCACGAGCGCGTCGCCGAGCCGTTCTGGTCTGCGCCCGGCGGCCCGATCCTGCGCCACGGTCCCACCTATTCGGCGCATGCGACCTGCTGCGCGGCGGCACTGGCGAACGTCGCGCTGCTCGGCGACGGCCTGCTCGAGCGCGGCCAGGAGCTGGAGCAGCCGCTGTTGGACACCGTCAAGCCGTTCGCCGACCACCCCGCCGTCTCCGAGGTGCGCGGCGGCACCGGCTTCCTCGCCGCGGTCGAGCTCAGCGACGAGACGCTCGAGCGGTATCCCGACGCGGTCAACCGCGTGACCATGGAGGCACGCCGCGCCGGCGTCCTGATCCGGCCGCTCGGCCGGGCGGTGGCGCTGTCGCCGCCGCTGACGATGACCACCGACCAGCTCGCGCAGGTGGGCGAGGCGATCGGCGCCGGCCTGGACACGCTCGGCTGACTCACGACACTAGGGCCGCGGCCACACAAGGCCGCGGCCGCACGGGACCGACGGATAAGCTCACTGGCGAGATGGACGGCAGCCACTACGAGCCACATCAGATCGAGTCCAAGTGGCAGGACGTGTGGGCTCGCGAGCACACCTGGGAGGTCTCGAACGACGTCGATCCTGAGCGGAAGTCCTATGTCGTCGAGATGCTGCCGTACCCGAGCGGCGAGCCGCACATCGGGCACCTGAAGAACTACGCGCTCGGCGACGCGATCGCCCACTACCGGCGCCGGCGCGGCTACCACGTGCTGCACCCGATGGGCTTCGACGCGTTCGGGCTGCCCGCCGAGAACCACGCGATCAACACCGGCGTGCACCCGCGCCGCTCGGCCGACGAGTCGATCGCTGCCTTTCAGCAGGCCTTCCGCTCGTGGGGGATCAGCATCGACTGGTCGCGCGAGCTCGCCACCCACGAGCCCAGCTACTACCGGTGGACCCAGTGGATCTTCCTGAGGCTGTTCGAGCGCGGGCTCGCGTACCGCAAGGAGGCGGCGGTCAACTGGTGTCCCAACGATCAGACCGTGCTCGCCAACGAGCAGGTGATCGACGGTCGCTGCGAGCGCTGTGGCGCCGAGGTCGAGGTGCGGCAGCTGGAGCAGTGGTTCTTTCGGATCACCGACTACGCCGAGCGGCTGCTGGACGACCTCGACACGATCGACTGGCCCGAGCACGTGAAGGCGATGCAGCGCAACTGGATCGGTCGCAGCCTCGGCGCCGAGGTGAACTTCCGCTGCGAGGACCTGGATCCCGCCCACCCGATCGACTACCCGGTGTTCACGACCCGCCCCGACACGCTGTTCGGCGCCACTTTCTTCGTGATGGCCCCGGAGCATC